>JALCBB010000094.1 GCA_028066985.1 Alphaproteobacteria bacterium | reverse complement strand
ATCAGCGGGTGCGGTTCGCTTGAGCGGCTATTGTGAATGTCTTAGTCAGACTCCCACTAATGCCAAAGATCGCTCCTGGGGGAGTCGGCAGGGTGCAGCCGTTACAATTCTTTCCGCATTTCGGAAAGAACGGGATTGAAAGCCGCCTCCAGCTTCCGGATATGATCAAAAAGCCACTGGTTCCTCTCCGGCCAGTTCTCTTCGTCATAGCCGTCAAAGCCTTTTGAGTGTCGGATGTATGTTGACCCCTGAGCATCCGACCGTTCCCAGACAAGCGCGCCGCCAAACCGACCCTCTATCTCATCCTTGTGACCGAGGAGAAGATCGAAGACACGCTTTCTTTCTTCCTTGTCGGAATGGTTTATCTTAAACTCGACACGACATTCAAACTTCCCGAAAATCAGGGTGTAGGAACAGCCGCCGACACCCAAGCCGGTGCTCAGGTAGTTCATTCGAGTCGGGCTGACGTTGCCGTACATCTCAAAATTCCGCTCCCGGAAATAGTTGAGCATCTGCGCCCAGTATTTCAGCCTGATCTGCACGTGAAGCGACCGGCCGGCCGAAGCCTCTTTTTCCTCGCTGTCTTTTGAAGACATCTTGATCATGTAGCCCTCCGCCTCAGGCGTCGGAATGATCTGATTAATGTCCAGCAGAATCTCGTCGCCGTGGACATAGGGAGTCGCCTTCATACACCGCGCCTTGACACCCTTTGAAATCAGCCAAAGCACCGTGGAAGTCACCTCCTTGCGAAAATTGGCGGCGACAAGAATGACTCGCGGATCGGAACCGCTGTTCAGACTGATCTCCTCCATCGTTTCCGCCTCAAGAAAATCGCAGATCAGCCGACTCGCGTCCTCGCCGCCGCGCCCCTGCTTTCTGAGATAGTTCTGAAACATCTCGACAATTTCAGACTTCTTAAGGGTCGAGCAGTAAGCGACATACTTAAGCGCCTGCCAGACAACATCGCGCCCGGTGTCGTCAAGTTTGTTTTCAATGATGACCAGCGACCCGTCCTTGTCCAGCGCCAAGAGGTCGAGACGCTCGCGGGTCTCGTCAAAGCCGGCGAATTCTTTCTGAATGACGAGCAGTTCCTCGCCCAGAGCCTCCGGAGTGTTTGCTATCCACTCCTGAAGGTCCTCGCGCTCTCTGATGCCGAGGTCGGAGAAAGTGCTTTTCGGCAACTCGCTCATCCGCTTTTCGTTTCGGTCGATTTTGAACATATCGTCTCCTCGGAACACACCCTACCCGCCGGACAGAACATTGTCAACAAAGAATTAAATGAGAATTAATTGACTGTTTACGGGGTCAATTGAATAAATTGTTTTCTTTTAATTTTAATTTTTTTGCGGGCGGCGCCCGCAGGCGGCAGTGGGTGCGGTTCGCTTGAGCGGCTATTGTGAATGTCTAAGTCAAACTCCCACTCAAACTCCCACTAATGCCGGAGGCCGTGCTTCGTCTGTCTCCTAATTAAAGCATCAACTAACGCCGGGGGCGCACTTTGTTGTCCCCTCAATCGGCTGTTTTTCAATTGTTATCAACAGGTTTTCCACAGACATAAGCCCGCGTACCCCCGAATCATCAATGCTGTCCCCACAATTATCAACACGGAATTCCACAGCCGAATCCGTCCGGCTTGTGTCAGAACCCGAAACACCGTGCTAATTTCTAACCCGATTCGTTGCCACACCACCCCCCAACACACAGAGAAACAAAACCGTGGAATTCCAAGCCGCAAAATCATCCCTCGACCCCATCCTCGGCGTCGTCGGAAAAATCGTCGAGTCCTCCCGCGCATCGAACCTCGGGTACACCGAAATCACCGACCACTTCCTCCTCGAAGCCAGGGACGGAGTCCTCGAAGTCACCGCCACCGACACCGTCACCTTCATGCGCATGGCATGCTCCGTCGACATTCAGACGCCGGGCGCCGTCGCCGTCAACGCCCCCACCCTCGGACGCGCCGTCCGCGTCCTCCCCGACGACAACATCAAATTCAAACTCAACGACGAACAGATGACCATCTCCGCGGGACGCGGCAGATACGTCCTCCCCACTCTCCCCGCCGGCGACTACCCCTCCTTCCCCGAACCCGAAGGAAAGCAGGACGCCGACTTCAAAATCTCCGTCCCCGATCTGCACCACCTGCTGCACACCACCGCCGTCTGCGCCTCCGACAACGAGTCGCGCTACTACCTCAACGGCGTCTACCTGCACTCCGACGAAGGCAGACTCCTCGCCGTCGCCACCGACGGCATGCGCCTCGCGCGCTGCCACATCAAAAGTCCGGGCGGCGCCGAAAAAATGAAAGGCGTCATCATCCCGCGCCGCGCCGTCGGACAGATCGAATCCCTCCTCGCCGACCGGCTCAAACTGGACCGCGACGCCGACAAAGAAGAAGAAGCCGAGGAAGTCCGCGAGCACGACCCGGTTTCCGTCTCCACCGGCGAGACCATGGCGTGGTTCGCCCTCGGCAAAACCCGCATCGCCACCAAACTCGTCGACGGCGCCTTCCCCGACTACGACCGCGTCATTCCGCGCGACAACAACCGCCTCCTCTCCGTCGCCGTCGCGCCGCTCAAGGAAGCGATGGCGCGCGCGCTCGTCGTTTCCACCGACAATGTTTCCGCCGTGCGCTTTGATCTGGAAAACGACTCCGTCAAAGTCTCGTCCGGCGAATCCAACATGGGCAACTTCGAAGACACCCTGGACGCCGCATACGACAGCGAAACCCTCGCCGTCGGATTCAACGGCTCGCTTCTCTCCGAACTCATGCCTCCGCTTCAGGAAATCCTCGGCGACGACGGCAGAATAGATCTCCACCTCCTGGACGAAGTCTCGCCGATGCTCTTTCACGCCTCGGGAGACGACCCGTCGCTCGTCTATGTCCTGATGCCGCTTCGCATCTGAGTTGTCGTCGTCTTCGCCGTCTTCGTCGTCCGCCGCCGCCGCCGCCGCCGTCGCCGCCTCCTCCTCCGATGACGACGCCGGCGCCGTGACCGCGCCGTTCCGCGTCCGCGAAATCTCGCTTCTGGAATTTCGCTGCTTCAAAACCCTCGCCCTCGCCGAGCCGCCGGCGCGAAACCGCGCCATCGCCCTCGTCGGCCCGAACGGCAGCGGCAAAACTTCAGTCCTGGAAGCCGTCTCCCTCTTCGCCCCCGGACGCGGACTGCGCTCCGCCGCCGCCGACCGCCTCGCCCGCCGCGACAACAACGGCGACACCGCCCCCGCCTGGCGCGTCTCCCTCGCCGTCGCGCGGAACACGAACACCCGCCGCCTCTCGCTGGAAGCCGCCCGCGGCGCGCGCAAAACTCAGAAACTGGACGAACAGAAAACCTCGTCCCTCGTTCTCGCCGAAACTCTGCCGCTCCTCTGGCTCACGCCGGCGCAGATCAATCTCTTTTCCGGTCCGGCGCGCGCGCGGCGCGCGTTTCTGGATCGCGTTGTCGCGGTGTTTTTTCCCGAACACGCGCTCGTCCTCACCCGCGCCGAGCGGCTGCGCCAGGAACGGCGCATGCTCCTCCAGCGCGGCGGCGCCGAAGACGCGTGGCTGGACAGCATAGAAGCCGGACTCGTCGCCGAAACCGTCGCCGCCGCGAAACTCCGCAGACACGCCGCCGCCCGAATACGCGAGTCGCTCCTCGCCCTCTCGCCGCCCTTCTCGCGGATTCAACTCTCCCTCGCCGGCGACGCCCTCGGCGACAGCGACAGCGACGGTGACAGTGACGGCGACAACAACAGCCCCGACACCTTCACCGACGCCCTCTCCGCCAAATTGCGCGCCGCGCGAAACCACGACGCGAAATCAGGACGCAGCGCCGTCGGCACCCACAAAATGGACTTCGCCGTCCGCTTCGCCGCCGCCGCCGACGCCGCCGACAGCGCCCCCGCCTCCGCCGTTCTCGCCTCAACAGGCGAGGAAAAACATGCTATGATCTCCCTGCTGCTCGCCGCAGCCCGCGCGCTTCACACCGCCGGCAGGAGTCCCGTGCTTCTGCTGGACGAACTGGTCGCGCACCTGGACAACTCCGTCAGCGACGCCCTCTTCGCGGAACTCGCCGGACTGGAACTCCAGGTCTGGGCGAGCGGACAGGAACTCGCGCGCTTTCCGTCCGCGCGATTCGCGCGCTGCGAACTCAGGCGAAACAACGACGGAACCCGCGCCGCCGAATGGACGCCATAACATGAACGACAGCCACTACGGCGCCGAATCCATCAAGGTCCTCAAGGGACTGGAAGCCGTCCGCAAGCGTCCGGGCATGTACATCGGCGACACCGAGGACGGCTCCGGCCTTCACCACATGGTCTACGAGGTCGTCGACAACGCCATTGACGAGTCCCTCGCCGGCTTCTGCGACCGCATTGAAGTCGTGCTCTACGGCGACGGCTCGCTCGCCGTCCAGGACAACGGACGCGGCGTGCCGACCGAAATCCACGCCGGCGAAAATGTTTCCGCCGCGCAGGTGATCATGACTCAACTCCACGCCGGCGGAAAATTTGACCAGAACAGTTACAAGGTCTCGGGCGGACTCCACGGCGTCGGCGTTTCGGTCGTCAACGCGCTTTCCGAGTGGCTCGTCCTCACCATCTGGCGCGACGGCAAAGAACACACCCTCAAATTCGCCGACGGACACCCCCAGGACGAACTCAAAGTCACCGGCGACGCCCCCGACCGGCGCGGCACCCGCGTCCACTTCAAGCCTTCGGAGAAGACTTTCAAGAATCCGCTCTTTGACGCCGGCGTTCTGGAGCATCGTCTGCGCGAACTTTCGTTTCTCAATTCGGGCGTGCGAATTCTGCTGCGCGACGAGCGTCCCGCCGAGCCGGCGGAGACCGAACTCCACTACGAGGGCGGACTTGTCGCCTTCGTTCAGCATCTCAACGCCGCGCGCAAGCCGCTTCACGACGAAGTGATTTTCGTGGACGGCGAGCGCGGCGGCGTCCAGATAGAGTGCGCGCTTCAGTGGACCGACAGCTACCACGAGACCATGCTCTGCTTCACCAACAACATTCCGCAGCGCGACGGCGGCACGCACCTCGCCGGATTCCGCGCCGCCCTCACGCGGCAGATCAACGGCTACGCGCAGTCGTCCGGGCTCCTCCGCCGCGAAAAACTCCAGCTCGCCGGCGAGGACGCGCGCGAGGGACTCACCGCCATTCTTTCCGTCAAACTGCCCGACCCGAAATTCTCGTCGCAGACCAAGGACAAACTTGTCTCTTCCGAGGTGCGCGGCGCCGTTGAACAGGGCGTCTCCGAGGGACTTGAACGGCATCTTGAACAGAACCCGCAGACCGCGCGCGCCATTGTCTCCAAGGTGATTGAGGCGGCGCACGCCCGCGAGGCGGCGCGGCAGGCGCGCGAACTCACGCGGCGCAAGGGCGTGCTGGATGTCGCCTCGCTGCCGGGGAAACTCGCCGACTGCCAGAGCCGTCTCGCCGAGGAGTCGGAAGTTTTTCTCGTGGAAGGCGACTCCGCCGGCGGCTCGGCGAAGCAGGGACGCGACCGGCGCACGCAGGCTGTCCTGCCGCTGCGCGGAAAAATCCTCAATGTGGAGCGCGCCCGCGCCGACAAAATGCTTTCCAACGAGGAAATCGGCACGATGATCACCGCTCTCGGCGCCGGCTTCGGCGAGGAGGAGATGGATCTTTCCAAACTGCGCTATCACAAGGTCATCATCATGACCGACGCCGATGTCGACGGCAGTCATATCCGCACGCTGCTGCTGACTTTTTTCTATCGCAACTACGAGGAACTGATCGAGCGCGGACATCTGTATATCGCGCGTCCGCCGTTGTTTCGGGCGAAGCGGGGCGAGCGGGTTCGTTATCTGCGCGACGAGGCGGCGCTGGAGCAGTTTCTTCTGGCGCAGGGCGCGGAGACGCTGGAGTTCGCTCTCGACGAGGGCGGGGGACAATTATTGCGCGGCGAGGCGTTGTCGGAGGCGTTGCGGTTGAGTCTGCGCGCGCATCATCTGATAGAGGGTCTGGCGCGCAAGGTCGGTTCGGTGGAGGTGCTGGAGCAGGCGGCGATCGCGGGCGCGCTTGATCTTGAGCATTACGGGGATCCCGAGCGGGCGGCGGCGGTGGCGGGGTATCTGGCGAGTCGTCTGAACGCGCTTGGCGAGCGGCGCGAGGCGGCGGGCGCGTGGGAGGGACATTACGAGGCGGCGTCGCGCGGCGGCGATGACGCGCATGGCGCGCTGGTTTTCCGGCGTTCGTATCGGGGTGTTCCCGAGGAGCGGCGTCTTGATCTGGAACTGGCGGCGTCGAGCGAGGGTCGTGCTCTTAATGAATGCACGGGGGAGTTGCAGGGAATTTTTAATGGTGTTGGTCTTTTGCGGGCGTTGTCGGGCGGCGGGGGCGCTGACGAGACTGACGGGGACGATGAAGGCGACGGCGTTGATGACGGCGACGGTGTTGAGGCTGCGAACGGTGCGAACGGGGCGGCGGTGAAGAGGGGGTCGCGTGGTTTTCGCGAGCGGCGGATCAAGGGACCTCTGGGACTGGTGGAGGCGGTGTTTGATCGCGGACGGCGTGGTGTGATGATTTCGCGTTATAAGGGTCTCGGGGAGATGAATCCGCAGCAGCTCTGGGAGACGACGATGGATCCGGCGGTGCGGACATTGTTGCGGGTTCGTATTGAGCATGCGGAGGAGGCGGATCGTCTGTTTTCGTCGCTGATGGGGGAGCAGGTTGAGCCGCGCCGCGAGTTTATTCTGACGGAGAGCGAGCAGCGCATCGCCAACCTGGATATTTAATCAGAAGACAAACGAAGCACGGCCTCTGGCATTAGTGGGAGTTTGACTGAGACATTCACAATAGCCGCTCAAGCGAACAGCACCAACTAATGCCCGCAGGCGCTGCCTGCAAAAAAAATTAAATTAAAAAGAAAACAATTTATTTAATGGACACCATTAATTGTCTATTAATGAAAAGGCAATTGATTTAATTGACCCCTTAAATGGTCAAATTAATTTTTTAATTTTTTTTTGCGGGCTAGCCCGCACCCATCTGCTGGCATCG
>JALCBB010000093.1 GCA_028066985.1 Alphaproteobacteria bacterium | reverse complement strand
ATTTTTTTTGCGGGCTAGCCCGCACCCATCTGCTGGCATCGCTCGCTTGAGCGGCTATCGTGACTTTCTTAGTCCAACGCCCACTAATGCCAAATACCGCACTTCGTTTGTCTCTTAATATTAAGTGTCCCAGGAGGCCGTTGGGGGGAGGGAGGATAAAATGGCATCTACATCGCCGCCCGTCTCCAAGCCAAAACGCGTTCCCCGATCATGCAGCAAATTAAACTCCACATAACGTCCGCGGCGGCGCAACTGCTCCGCGCGCTCCTCCTCGCTCCACTCCCCTCCCCCACAAAGAATCTCCCCGATACACCCAATAAACACATCCACCAACCCGCACACAAACCCAAATCCCCCCTCCCACGAAGAAATCACAACCTCACTCCCCTCATCCACACCCATCACATCAAAAAAAATTCCCCCCGCACCACGAGTCTCCCCACGATGCGATAACCAGAAATACCGGTCACACCAGTCCGAAAAACGCGGCCAGTCCCCCGCCCCCTCATGCGTCTCACACAAACCCCGCAACGCTCCGCGAAAATAATCCACAGACGACATGCCGCCCCACTCCCCGCGCGGGCGCATCGGCGTAATGTCCGCGCCGCCGCCAAACCACCAGCGAGTCGTCTCCAGAAAACGAACATTCATATGCATCGTCGGCAAACGCGGACTGCGCGGATGCACTATCACCGATACACCCGTCGCGAAAAATCGTCCGTCTCCCCCAGCCCCAGGAATCCGAGACGCGAACTCCTCCGAAAAACACCCCCGAACCGCAGAAAAATTCACCGCCGCCTTCTCTATCACCTCCCCGCCCAGCAACAACGCCGCGCGTCCGCCGCCGCCCCCCTCAGAACGGCGCCACTCCCGATAGCCGAAACGAGCCGTCCCGTCCGCAGACTCAAAAGCCCCGCATAAACGATCCGCATCACCGAAAAATCGCGTCCGCGCCCGCTCCCCAAACGAGTTTTTTTCTCCCTTTTCAGTCATATATTCGCCCCTTCTCAAGTCCCGTATCAGCCAAAAACAGGCGCCGTCTCCACAGCCCCAAGCCATCCCCTGACCCCCCTCCCCCGCCTACACACTACAACAAATCACACACCCAAAGCCAGACCTCCACCCTAACTTGCGAGATTCGTCCCTTACGGCTACCCTACACAGCACAAGGAATCCCAAATGTCCGAATCTAAAGAGCAGACCCGCCGCGACTTCCTCCTGCTCACAGGAGTCGCCATGACCTCGGTCGGCGCAGGCATCGCCGCCTGGCCGCTCATTGACAGTTTTAATCCGTCCGCCGATGTGCTCGCGCTCGCCACAACCGAACTTGACCTCTCAGCCATTGAGCCGGGACAGGCCGTCACCGTCATCTGGCGCGGCAAGCCCGTCTTCGTCAGGCATCGCACTCCCGCCGAGATACAGGAAGCCGCAAACACCGAAATGAACGACCTGCCCGACCCGCAGTCCGACGCCGAGCGCGCCGCAAATCCCGAGTGGCTCGTGCTCGTCGGTATCTGCACTCACCTCGGATGCATTCCCCTCGGACAAAAAGACGGCGACTCGCGCGGCGACTTCAATGGCTGGTTTTGTCCGTGCCACGGCTCGCACTACGATATCTCCGGACGCATCCGCAAGGGGCCGGCGCCGAACAACCTCGCCGTGCCGGAATACCGCTTCGTCAGCGACACCCGCATCGTCATCGGATAAATGAGCGCGCCGCACACCTCGCCCGAAAACGCTAAAGGCGTCACCGGATGGCTCGACTCGCGGCTGCCCGTCATCTCGCTGATGAACCGCAGTCTGCGCGACTTCCCCGAGCCGAAAAATCTCTCCTATATGTGGACATTCGGCTCGCTCGCCGGCATCGCGCTCGTCATTATGATCGTCACCGGCATTCTGCTCGCCGCGCAGTACACGCCGCATGTAGATCACGCCTTCGACTCCGTGGAACGCATCATGCGCGATGTCAACTACGGATGGCTCATTCGCTACATTCACTCCAACGGCGCGTCGTTTTTCTTTCTCGTCGTCTACATTCACATGTTTCGCGGGCTGTATTACGGCTCCTACAAGAAGCCGCGCGAACTCGTGTGGATGCTCGGCGTGCTGATGTTCCTGCTGATGATGGCGACCGCCTTCATGGGATATGTCCTGCCCTGGGGACAGATGAGTTTCTGGGGCGCGACCGTCATCACCAATCTTTTCTCCGCCGTGCCGATTGTCGGCGACACGATTGTGCAGTGGCTGTGGGGCGGGTTTTCCATAGACAATCCGACGCTGAATCGGTTTTTCGCGCTGCACTATCTGTTTCCGTTCGTTATTGTGGCGGTGGTGGTGCTGCATATCTGGGCGCTGCATGTCGTCGGAAGCAACAATCCGCTCGGCATTGATGTCAAGAGCGCGCGCGATCAGGTGCCGTTTCATCCCTACTTCACCTACAGGGACATGCTCGGTCTCGCCGTTTTTCTGTTTTTCTTTTCGCTCTTCGTGTTTTACGCGCCGAACTATCTCGGTCATCCTGACAACTACATTCCTGCGGATCCGCTTGTGACGCCGCCGCATATTGTGCCGGAGTGGTATTTTCTGCCGTTTTACGCGATGCTGCGGGCGATCACTTTTGACATCGGGATACCCTTCACTTCGGTCGTCTTCATTGACGCGAAACTTGGCGGAGTGCTGACGATGCTTGGCGCGGTGCTTATTCTTTTTGTGTTGCCGTGGCTGGATCGGTCGCCGGTGCGTTCGGGTCGTTTTCGTCCGTTGTTTCGGGTGTGTTTCTGGGTATTTCTGGTGTGCTGTGTGTTTCTCGGATATGTGGGGGCGCGTCCGGCGGATGCGGTTTTGCTTGGTTTGCCGTTGCAGTGGTTTGGATTGCTGGCGACGGCGTATTACTTCGCGTTTTTTGTGGTGTTGCTGCCGTTTGTGCTGCCGCGGGTGGAGAAGGAGGTTGAGTTGCCGGCGTCTATATCTGAGGCGTTTGCGGACGGTGTTGCGAAGAAGAAGCGCGGCAAGGGCGCGGAGGAGGCGAAGGCGTGAGGAATCGCTTTGCGTCAAGGGCTTCATTAACGGCGCCGACTTTCGCGGCGACGGTGATGGTCTCTTTAACCTCAACGGTCACAGTGCTGACACTGATGACGAAGAAGACGGCGACAATGGCGACTGTGTTAATAGTCGTCCTTCCTCTTCGGAGTCTCCAGAGTTTTCTGATTCAGCAGCGGGCTGTTAACGCAGGGCGGACTGCATTGTTAATGGTCTCTCCGACTCTTCGGAGTTTCCAGAGTTTTTTAAGTCCGCAGCGGGCTGTTAACGCAGGACAGGCTAATTGTCTGTTCCAAAGACTGACGGTTAAGGTGACGGCGATGGCGGCGGTGTCGATGGTCGTCCTGCGGGCTGTTAACGCGGCGCGCACCGCATTTTTGTCGCGTAAATTGACGGCGACGGCGGCGAAAATCGCGGCGGTGTCGATGGTCGTCCTGACGGTCGGCGTCCTTTTGTCGCCCGACAAGGCATACGCGGCAGGCGAAGGAGGCAAAAAACCTCCGCGCCAAAGTTGGTCCTTCAACGGCCCCTTCGGCGTCTTTGATAAATCCGCCGCGCAGCGCGGACTCCAGGTATACCGCGAAGTCTGCGCCGCCTGCCACAGCCTCAAACATGTCGCCTTCCGAAACATCGCCGCCCTCGGATACAACCCCGACCAGGTCAAAGCATTCGCCGCCGAATACCAGATACTCGACGGGCCAAACGACGAAGGCGACTCCTTTGAACGACCGGGACTGCCCTCAGACAAATTCCCCTCGCCGTTCCCCAACGACAACGCCGCCCGCGCCGCAAACGGAGGCGCACTGCCGCCAGACCTCTCGCTCATGATCAAAGCACGCGCCGGCGGCGCCGACTACATGCACGCCCTCCTCACCGGATACCGCGACGCCCCCGCAGAACACGAAGTCGGCGAAGGCCTCTACTACAACCCCTACTACTCAACACAGCAACTCGCAATGGCGCCGCCCCTCACCCTGGACCTCGTGGAATACGCCGACGGCACTCCCGCGACCGTGGAGCAAATGTCGCACGATGTCGTCAACTTCCTCGCCTGGGCGGCAGAACCCGAAATGGAAACCCGCAAAGCAACCGGACTGAAAGCACTGCTGTTCCTCGGCGCGCTGTCAGTCGTGCTGCTGCTCGCAACACGACGGGTGTGGTCGCGGGTTGAATAGTATAAACCCCGCGGCGGCGGACGAGGAAAGTCCCGCCTGGGTCAGGGCGCTCAACGAAGCGCAGCGCGAAGCAGTATTCGCAACCGAGGGTCCCGTCCTCATTCTCGCCGGCGCCGGCACCGGCAAAACTCGCACCCTCATCTCGCGCCTGCGATGGATACTGCACTGCGGACTGGCGCGTCCATGGGAAATTCTCGCGGTCACCTTCACGAATAAAGCCGCGTCCGAAATGCGAACACGCGCGCGCGCAAACTGGGAGGAAAACAACGACGCCCCGCGCGACGAAATGTGGCGCTGGATAGGAACCTTCCACTCGCTGTCACTGCGAATGCTGCGCGGATTCCCAGAAGCCGCCGGACTGCAAAAAGGATTCTCAATCCTGGACGGCGACGACCAGGCGCGCGTCATCAAAGAACAGGCGCAACTGCTGAAAATTGACACATCGCAGCACCGTCCGCGCACACTGCTGGAAATGGTGCAGGGCTGGAAAGACCTCGCGCTGCTGCCGTCGCAGGTCGGCTCTACAGATCAGTCGCGGTGGCTGAAGGGAGACCTCGGCGAGCAACTCTACGAGCGCTACCAGGAGCGGCTCCGCGACCTCAACGCCTGCGACTTCGCCGACCTGATCTTTCATCCCGTGCGCGTGTTTCAGAAAGAAACCGATATTCTGGAGTCATGGCGGTCGCGCTTTCGCTATATCCTCGTTGACGAGTACCAGGACATCAACACCGCGCAATACCTGTGGCTGCGCCTGCTCGGCGGCGGACACAAAAATGTCTGCGCCGTCGGCGACGACGATCAGTCTATTTATTCATGGCGCGGCGCCGACATTCGCAACATTCTGCGCTTTCCGACCGACTTTCCCGGCACACAGACGATCCGCCTGGAACAAAACTATCGCTCGCAGCCGCGAATTCTGCGCGTCGCCGGAAAAGTGATCTCCGCGAACACCGAGCGCGCGGGAAAAAATCTCTACAGCCATCTGCCCGAAGAAGAGCCCGTGCGCGTCGGCGGCTTCTGGGACGACCGCGCCGAAGCCGCGTTCATATCGGGCGAGGCCGAGAACCTTCGCCGCAACGGGCTGGCATACTCCGAGGCGGCGGTGCTGGTGCGAATCACAGCGCAGATGCGCGAACTTGAAGAAAGATTTCTCGCCGACTCGCTGCCGTATCGCGTCGTCGGCGGACTGCGCTTCTACGAGCGCGCTGAAATCCGCGACGCGCTCGCGTATCTGCGGCTGGCGCGCTACTCCGGCGACGACCTCGCGTTTGAGCGGGTGGTGAATCGTCCGCGGCGCGGAATCGGCGAGACGACCCTGCGGCATCTGCGAACCGCGCAGAACAGCACGGGCGGATCGCTCGCCGAAGTCGGACAGCGTTTGTTGTCGGGCGGCGGACTGCGGAATCCGGCGGCGCGGAACCTGGCGGCGTTTCTGTCGTCGCTGGAGCAGTGGCGCGAGCATGTGGAGAGCCTGCCCCTCCTGGACGCCGCGCGGCGTATCCTGGAAGACTCGGGATACCTCGCAATGTGGCGCACAGATAAATCGTTCGAGTCCGCCGGACGGCTGGAAAATGTGGAGAGCCTCATTGAAGGGCTGAGCGACTTCGAGTCAATGGAAGTTTTCCTTGAGCATGTGAGCCTCGTGATGGAGCAGTGGCAGGGCGCCGACGAAGAGCGCGTCTCGCTGATGACTCTGCACGCCGCGAAAGGGCTGGAATTTGACGCCGTGTTTCTGCCGGGATGGGAAGAGGGCGTCTTTCCGCACATGCGAAGCCGCGAGGACAAGCGCGACCTGGAAGAGGAGCGGCGGCTGGCGTATGTCGGCGTGACGCGCGCGCGGCGGCATCTGTATATCACCTACGCGGCGAGCCGGCGGCTGCACGGACGCGTGGAGGTGCAGCGTCCGTCGTCTTTTCTGGAGTTGCTGCCGGAGAGCGAACTCGCGTTTCTGCATGACGAAGCCGCGCCCGTCGTGCGGGAGGGGCGTCCGCGCGAGGCGGTGAAGCGGTCGCGCGCATCGCTTGCGGTGCGCTGGCGAGTCGGGTCGCGGGTGCGGCACGAGGTGTTCGGCGCCGGCGAGGTGCGCGCGCAGGAGGGCGAGTGGGTGAGCGTGCATTTCGCCGACGGCGAGAAGACGATACTTTCGCAGTATCTGACGACGGGCGCGGGCGATGTCTGATTTTTTCGCAATGATGCTGGCGGTCGCGGGCGGCGTTTCGCTGACGGGGGTGGCGCTGGTTTTTTTCATCGGCAGTTTCACGCCCGGCCCGAACAATTTGATTTTGCTGATGTCGGGCAGCCGGGTCGGCTTCTGGCGGACATTTCCGCAGGTCTGGGGGATAGTTGTCGGCGTGGCGACGCTGCTGGTCTTGCAGGGGTATTTTCTGGCGGAGTTGTTCGAGCGGCTGCCGTGGACATATCTGGTTTTGCGCGTGTTGTTCACGCTGTTCTTGTTGTGGCTGGCGTGGAAGGTGGCGACTTCGGACCCGATGGAGCGCGGGGAGCAGAAGGGTTTATTGTTTCCGATACCGTTTGGTTTCTGGCGTTCGTATTTGTTTCAGGCGATCAATCCGAAGGCGTGGGTGATAGTGGGGACGATCATCACGAATTACAGTTCGGGTGATGCGGATGTGGTGGCGTTGGAGGCGGTGGTGATGGCGGTGGTGTCAATGCCGTTGTCGTTGTTGTCGGCGAGTTTGTGGAGTTTGTTCGGGGTGGGTTTGAGGGGCTGGCTTGGCGACGCGCGGCGCGCGCGTATTTTTAATGTGACGATGGCTGGCTTGCTGGTCGTCGCCCTCGCCCTGTCCTTCACTTAAAGAGCCAACCGAAGAGCAACCCTTGGCATTAGTGGGAGTTTGACCTAGACAGTCACGATGCTGGCTCAAGCGAGCGAT
>JALCBB010000092.1 GCA_028066985.1 Alphaproteobacteria bacterium | reverse complement strand
CTGGCTCAAGCGAGCGATGCCGGCAGACGGGTGCGGGCTAGCCCGCAAAAAAAATTAAAAAATAATTAAATATTAATAGACAGACGACAATCACGGTGTCAATTAAATAAATTGCTTTCTTAATTATCATTAGACAATTAATGGGGTCAATTAAATGAATCGTTTTCTTAATTATCATTAGACAATTAATGGGGTCAAAATATAATTGTTTTTCATTAATTAATAATAGACAATTAATTATTGGCGTTTGACTTGTCCGTCCTCAATCAGCAGACGATCACACCCATCACCAGCCAGCGCCGCATCATGCGTCGCCACCAACACCCCCGTTCCCCCATCACACAACGAATAAAACAAATGCATCAACTTCCGCGCCGTCTCCCCATCCACACTCCCCGTCGGCTCGTCCGCCAGCAAAAACCGCGGACGCGTGATCACCGCCCGCGCAATCGCCACACACTGCCGCTCCCCCCCGGACAACCTCTCCGGATACTCCCCGCACTTCTCCCCCAAACCAACCCACTCCAACAACTCCGACGCATAATCATCCGCGACACCCCCCGCCTCGTCACCAAGCCGCAACGGCAGCGCGACATTCTCCAGCGCCGACAACCACGGCACCAGCCGAAAATCCTGAAACACCAGCCCGAGACTCCGCCGCAACGCCGCGCGATCATCCCGCCCCGCCGCCATCACATCCTCGCCGAACAACCGCAGACGCCCTTCCGCGGGCAGCAGGTCCATCCGCAGCAGCCGCAAAAATGTAGACTTCCCCGCGCCCGACGCGCCTTCCAGGAAGGTGAAACTTCCTTCGCGGAATTCCAGCGACACTCCGCGCAATACGATTGTGTCGCCGTATCCGACGCTTACGCTGTCTAGCGAGATTGCCATTGCCTGCCTTTGCTGCGCCCCTTTACAGGATAGCATTGTGTCTGTAATCTTTCTACAGGCTTGAGGTGAGAGACTTTGTATGACGACACAGCAGCAATGGCGGCCCTCCGACTGGAGGGCGCACACTGCCGGCCAGCAGCCCGCCTACCCTGACCCTGCCGCGCTTGCGGCGACCGAGGAGACTCTCCGCGCCCTCCCCCCGCTTGTCTTCGCGGGCGAGGCGCGGCAACTTAAACGCGCCCTTGCCGGAGTCGCCGCCGGCGACGCCTTCGTTTTGCAGGGCGGCGACTGCGCCGAGAGTTTCGCGGAGTTTGACGCGAATTTGATACGCGACACTTTCCGTGTTCTGCTGCAGATGGCGGCGGTCCTCACCTGGGGCGGACAACTTCCGGTTGTAAAAATCGGACGCATGGCGGGACAGTTCGCCAAGCCGCGTTCGTCCGACACCGAGACGCAGAACGACGAGACCCTCGCGAGTTATCGCGGCGACAGCATTAACGGGATTGACTTCACCGCCGCCGAGCGCGCCCCTCAACCCGAGCGGATGCTGCAGGCGTATCATCAGTCGGCGGCGACGCTTAATTTGCTTCGCGCTTTCGCGCAGGGAGGTTTCGCCGACCTTAAGAAAGTCCACGAGTGGAACCGCCAGTTTGCGCGCACCAGTCCGCAGGGACAGCGTTACGAGAAACTCGCGCGTCATATTGACGAGGCGATCGGCTTCATGCGCGCCATCGGAGTCGACTCCGCCACGCACCGCGAACTGCGCGAGACCGACTTTTACACTTCGCACGAGGCGCTCCTCCTCCCCTACGAAGAGGCGCTCACCCGCACTGACAGCACTCGCGGCGGCTGGTATGATGTCTCGGCGCATTTCCTCTGGGTCGGAGACCGCACCCGCGACCCTGACGGCGCGCATGTGCGTTTTTTGAGCGGCATTGAGAATCCGATTGGCATCAAGTGCGGACCGAGCATGTCGCCCGATGACCTTGCCCGTCTGCTTGACATTCTTGACCCTGCCCGCGACCCTGGACGCATCACCCTCATCACGCGTTTCGGCGCTGACAATGTAGCCGCGAAACTGCCGCCGCTGGCGCGCGCCGTCCGCGACTCCGGACATCCGGTGGTCTGGTCGTCCGACCCGATGCACGGCAACACGACGAAGGCGGCTAACGGGTATAAGACGCGTTCTTTTGAGCGCATTGTCGCCGAGATCCGCGCCTTTTTTGAGGTCTTGCAGAGCGAGGACATGCATCCCGGCGGCCTGCATCTTGAGATGACGGGCAAGGATGTCACTGAATGCACGGGCGGCGCGCGCGAGGTCAGCGAGGAGATGCTTGCCGACCGTTACCACACGCATTGCGACCCGCGGCTGAACGCGAATCAGGCTTTGGAACTGGCTTTTCTTGCCGCGGATTTTCTGCGTCATAAGCGCAATGCCGGCGGTGAAGTCCGCGCGGCGAATTAGGTTTATGATGACCGGCGACCCTGCCGCGCCTGAGGCTTCCAGTCTGCGAATTTCGCAACGCCCGCGCGACGAGGGTGATGTAGGCGAGCAGACCGACATTTATTTCCGCCGCACGCGTGATTTGCTTCGCGCCGAGGCGGCGACGCGCGAGGTGACCTACGCGATTTTTCTGCGCCGTCCGACTCTTTCGGCGCCCGGCATCGCGGTTAACTGGATTCAGTCTGTCGCCGAGTCTCGCGGCGCGGACATTAAATGTGTTTTGCGTTACAGGGAGGGCGAATGGGTCGGCGCGGGCGAGCCTTTGCTGTATGTGAAGGGACCTTTCGTGCATCTTGCCGACCTTGAGACGCTGCTGCTGCAGAAGATTGGCGCGCCTTGTGTTGCGGCGCATAACGCGTATCGCATCGCGCGCGCCTTGCCGAAGACCGCCTTCATTGCGATGGACGCGCGACACTGCGCCGGCGCCGAGATGTCCGAGGCGATGGCGTATGCGGCGGCGGTCGGCAGTGATCGCGCCCGCCGTGTTGACGGCGCTGTCGGTTTTATCGGGGCGAGCACTGACGCCGCCGCCCGCGCTTTCGGACAGAAGAGCGGACTCGGCACGATGCCGCATGCCTGGGTTGGTCACTGCGGTTCAACGCTTGAGGCGGCGGTGCGCTATGAGAAGCAGTGGCATAACGAGGACATCACGGTTCTTGTTGATTATTACGCGCGCGAGGTGACTGACTCGCTTGCGGTGGCGTCGCACTTTCACGAGCGCGCGGCGAAGGGAGGTCTTGCGGTTCGCATTGATGTGGCGGGCAGTCGTTACATTGAGGGTTTGTCGCCGCCGAAGTCGTATGAGGTTTTGGAGCGCCGCGCGCCTGAGGCGTTGCGCCGGTATTTGACGGCGGAGCAGCAGAAGTTTTTGATTGGCCCCGGCGTGTCGGCGGCGGCGATCTGGCATTTGCGTGACGCTTTGGACGGCGCGGGTTTTGACAAGGTGAAGATCACGGCGAGTTCGGGTTTCGGTCCTGAGAAGTGCGAGGCGATTGCGCTTGCGAATGTGCCGCTGGACTGCGTGGGGACGGGCAGTTTTCTGCCGGAGCGCTGGAGCGAGACCTACGCGACTGCTGATGTTGTTGAGTATGACGGCGAGGAGAGGGTTAAGGTCGGGCGCGAGTTTTTGCTTCCGAGCCGCAATCCGACTTCTGACGGCGAAGGTCAAGGCTTGCTTAAAGGGGACAGCGACCCCGCCGCCGTTCCCGGCGACAATGACGGTCAAAAGGACGACAAAAAAGGCGCCGCGCCCTTTCATGGTCAACATAACGACGACAACAACGGCGCCGCCGTTTCCGGCGACAACAACGGCGCCGCCGTTTCCGGCGACAATGACGGTCAAAAGGACGACAATAAAGGTGTCGCCCCCGTTAACAGCCCGCATGACGATGACAAAAAAGGTGTCGCCGTTCATGGTCAAATGAACAATGACAATGACAATGACGACGACAACGGTCGCGGTCAAAGCGTCGCCGAGGATAAAGACGACAACAAAGGCGGCGGCGCCGTTAACAGCCCGCATGACGATGACGACAACGACGGCGGCGGTCAAAAGTCATGAGCAATCCGCTGAAACTCGGAATGGCGCAGATCAACCCGAAGGTCGGAGACTTCGCCGCCAACGAGCGGACACTCATGCAAGCCCGCGCCGCCGCGCAAAATCTCGGCGCCGAACTCGTCCTCGCCGGCGAACTCGCCCTCGTCGGCTACCCCCCCGAAGACCTCCTCGCCCGCAACGCCTTCATCGCCGCCGCCGAACACACCGCCCGCAAAATCGCCGCCCAGTGCGACAGTGACGGCCCCGCCCTCCTCTTCGGCGCGCCGATTCGCGAAGGCGAACACCTTTACAACGCCCTCCTCCTCGCCGACAACGGCGAACTCAGAACCGCCCACAAAAAATGCGTCCTCCCGAACTACGGCGTCTTTGACGAAAAAAGATATTTCACCCCCGCCGACCCCGCCGAGATCGCCCCCTTAAAATGGCGCGACCGCAATCTCGGCGTTCTCCTCTGCGAAGACTGCTGGGAGAAAACGCCCGCGCGAAACCTCGCCGCGCGGAACGCGCAGTGTCTTCTCGTCGCCAACGCGAGTCCGTATTCCGAGAACAAGCACCTCCGCCGCCGCGAACTGATGTCGGCGCGCGCGAAGGAAAACAAACTCGGCGGCGTCTATGTCAATCTTGTCGGCGCGCAGGAAGACCTCGTCTTTGACGGCTCAAGTTTCGCCGTTGACGACATCGGCGCCGAACTTGCGCGCCTCGCGAGTTTCACCGAGGAGACCGCGCTCGTCACGCTCGCCGCCCGCGCCGGACGCCTCGTCCCGCTCCCCGCCGACAGCGCGCCGGCTCCTTCCGAGGACGCCGCGCGTTACGCCGCCGTCACGCTCGGCGTCCGCGATTATTTTGCGAAGAGCGGCTTCACCCGCGCCCTCCTCGGCCTGTCGGGCGGCATTGATTCGGCGGTCGTCCTCGCTCTCGCTGTTGACGCTCTCGGCGCCGGCAATGTGCGCGCTTTTATGCTGCCGTCCGAGTATACATCCGCCGAGTCCCGCGAGGACGCCGCCGCCGTCGCCGCCGCCCTGAATGTGTCTTTGCATGAAATGGAAATCGGCGCCGTCCGCGACGCGGCTGAGAAAACTCTCGCTCCTGTTTTCGGCGACGACTTCAACCGCGCCGCCCCCGGCCTCGCCGAGGAAAACCTGCAGTCCCGCATCCGCGGCGCGTTATTAATGACGCTCGCCAATCAGAGCGGCGACCTGCTGCTTGCGACGGGCAACAAGTCCGAGTTCGCGGTCGGCTACGCGACTTTGTACGGCGACACCTGCGGCGGCTACGCTCCCCTGAAAGACATTTACAAAACACAGGTCTATCAACTTGCGCGCTGGCGCAACGAGGAACGCAACTACGACGCCCGCGGCGCCGACGGCGAGATTTTCCCGCCGCGCGTTCTGACGAAACCGCCGAGCGCGGAACTGCGTCCGGATCAGACCGATCAGGACACCCTCCCGCCCTATGAAATTCTTGACGCTGTTCTGCACGGCCTGCTCGAGCGGAACCGCGCGCCCGCCGAATTGATTGACGACTATGATCCCGGCGTTGTATTTTTCGTGGTTGAGCGACTGCGCGAGAGCGAGTTTAAACGGCGACAGGCGCCGCCGGGTCCGCGCGTGTCGGTGCGCGCCTTCGGCCGCGACCGCCGTCATCCGATACTTGACAACTTCATTGAGGAGCGCCTGTGATGCTTCGTTTCGCGCCGACTCCGAGCGGACTGTTGCATTGCGGCAATGCGCGTGTCGCGCTTTTGAACTGGCTGCGCGCGCGTCAGACGGGCGCGGATTTCCTTCTCCGCTTTGACGACACCGCCGTTAGCGGAGACAACAACCCCGCCGCGATTAAAGGGGACAGCGACACCGCCGCGAAAAATGATGACAAAGACGACGACAACGGCGCGCGCGAATTGAGAGACGCGATTGAAACTGATCTGCGCTGGTTGGGACTGGACTGGGACCGGACGGAGCGACAAAGCGCGCGCGCTCAATTATACGAGGATGCGCGGACGCGTCTCGTCGCGGAGGGACGACTTTATCCCTGCTACGAGACGCCCGACGAGTTAGAGGCGATGCGCCGCGAGGCGAAGGAGCGCGGCCGCGCCTTCACCTACGACCGCGCCCTCGCCCTGGACTTGACCGCGGACGACCGCGCGAAATTTGAGCGCGAAGGGCGTGTTCCGCACTGGCGTTTTCGCCTGAGCGGCGGCGAGGTGTCGTGGGCGGACATGTCGGCGGGCGAGAAGTCCTTTAACCTGTCTTCGCTGTCCGACCCTGTGGTCGCCCGCGCCGACGGACGCGTTCTGTATCTGCTGGCGTCGGCTGTTGACGACATTGAGACGGGCGTGACTGAGGTGGTGCGCGGCGCGGATCATGTGGTGAACACGGCGGTGCAGATTGACATTGTTCGCGCGCTTGGGGGCGAGGTGCCGAAGTTCGCGCATATTCCGCTGGTTCGCACTGGAGGCGGCGAGGACTTGTCTAAGCGCGCGGGCGCGAGCGACTGGACGCTTGCGGCGTTGCGGGGCGCGGGCGTTGAGCCTTTGGCTTTGGCTTGTTATTTGTCGCGTCTCGGCACTGGAGTTCCGATGGAGCCGGTTGGCGGCATTGGTGATTTAGTCGAGGACTTTGACTTAGGACTGCATGGCGGCGGCGCGCCTCGTCTGGACAGGCGGGCGTTGTCGCGTTTGAGTTCGCGCACTTTGCATGGTCTGGAGTGGTCGCGGGCGGAGTTGCGTTTGCGTGACGAGGGTATTTCGGGTGTTGACGAGGGTATGTGGCGGATGGTGTCTGGCAATCTGACTGTGCTGGACGACATTCGTTACTGGGTTTCGCTGGGCGCGGGGGATTTATCGGCGCCGGATGTGGATGAGGGGGGGAGTGTATTGGCTCGCGTGGCTTTGTCTACTTTGACGGCGATGGACGAGTCTGTGTGGCAGGGCGACAGTGACGGCGACGGCGACAGCGACGGTGACGGCGACGGCGCCGACGCATGGAACGCGTGGCGGGAGTTATTGGAGGAGGCGAGCGGTTTGCGCGGACGCAATTTGATGGTGCCTTTGCGTTTATTGCTGACGGGACGCCGTGACGGTCCTGAGTTTGGCGCGTTGTTGGGTTATTACGGCCGTTCCTGGGCGATTAATCGCCTCCAATTAATTAATTAAAGAGACAACCGAAGACCCGTCTTTGGCATTAGTAAGACTTAAACCAAGACAATAACGATGCCGGCTCAAGCGAGCGATGCCAACTAATGCCCGCAGGCGCTGCCTGCAAAAAATAAA
>JALCBB010000091.1 GCA_028066985.1 Alphaproteobacteria bacterium | reverse complement strand
TGAGCCACTATCGTGAATGTCTTAGTCAAACTCCCACTAATGCCAGAGGCTGAACACCGATTTAATTGACCCCTTAAATAGTCCATTTAATCTTTAATTTATTTTTTTGCAGGCAGCGCCTGCGGGCATTAGTTGGCATCGCTCGCTTGAGCCGACACCGTGAATGTCTTAGTCAAACTCCCACTAATGCCAGAGTCCGTGCTTTGTTGTCCCTGAAATTAGTATATTTCTAAAAGATGACAAAAAGATCGGCAGGATGCTATAATCACTCCCGCCACAATGACAACAGAAACACCGCCAAAACCACGCACCCTCCTGGAAAAAATCTGGGAGAGCCACCGCGTCACCCGCCGCGCCGACGGACAAGACCTCCTCTACATCGACCGCCACCTCCTCCACGAAGTGACAAGCCCGCAAGCCTTCGCCGGACTCCGCGCCAGCAAACGCAAGGTCAGACAGCCCGAAGCGGCGCTCGCCGTCCCCGATCACAATGTCCCGACCGCCGCGCGCGCCGACGGCATCGCCGACCCCGTCGCGCGTCTGCAAGTGGAAACACTCGCCGCGAACTGCCGCGAGTTCGGCGTCCCGCACATTGACTTTCTCGACGAGCGCCAGGGCATCGTGCATGTCATCGGTCCCGAACAGGGACTCACACAGCCCGGCATGGTGATCGTATGCGGCGACTCGCACACCGCCACGCACGGAGCCTTCGGCGCCCTCGCCTTCGGCATCGGCACAAGTGAAGTGGAACACGTCCTCGCGACACAGACACTGCCGCAGCGTCCGCTGGAAAGCATGCGCATCACCCTCGCCGGCGAACCCCCGCGCGGCACAACCGCCAAAGACATGATCCTCCACCTGATAGGAAAAATCGGCACCGCCGGCGGCACGGGAATGGTCATTGAATACAGCGGCGACGCTATCAAAAACCTCTCAATGGAAGGACGCATGACCGTCTGCAACATGTCCATTGAGGCTGGCGCGCGCGCGGGACTGGTCGCGCCGGACGAAAAAACCTTCGCATGGCTCGAAGGACGCCCGCTCGCGCCGAAAAATAAGTCGTGGAACCTCGCGCGCGAATACTGGCAGACCCTGCCGAGCGACCCGGGCGCCCGCTACAAACACGAAGTCCGCCTTGACGCGGGCGCGATCGCGCCGCAGGTGACCTGGGGAACAAGTCCCGAAGAAGTGGTGCCGATCACGGGCGCGGTTCCGAATCCCGAAACGGCGGACAACGACGCGCGCCGGCGGGCGTGGGAGTCGTCGCTGTCGTATATGGATCTGCGCGCCGGCACGCCGATGACCGAAATCGCCATTGACAAGGTCTTCATCGGCTCCTGCACCAACGGACGCCTCGAAGACCTCCGCGCCGCCGCCGAAATCGCCCGCGGACGCCGCGTCGCCGACGGCGTTGAAGCGATGGTCGTGCCGGGCAGCGGACTCGTCGCGCGCGCCGCCGAGTCCGAAGGGCTTGACAAGATTTTCCGCGCCGCCGGCTTCGACTGGCGCGAGCCGGGCTGCTCCATGTGTCTGGGGATGAATCCTGATAAACTGCGTCCGGGCGAGCGCTGCGCGTCCACATCCAACCGGAATTTCCGCGGACGCCAGGGGCCCGGCGGACGCACCCACCTGATGAGTCCGGCCATGGCCGCCGCCGCCGCCGTGCGCGGAAAACTGACCGATGTCAGGGAGTTTGATTTGTCGTGAAACCTGTCCTATGATACCGGCGAAGGGAGTTGAGAACCGGCTATGAGCATTCAGAAATCATCACCGCGCGCGGAGGCGTCCTGGTCTTCCAACGCGCTGCGTCTGCGTGGCGGTCCGTTCGGCGAGGCGCAGGTGCCGTTCGGCGTGTCGTGCCTGCACAAGATCATCGAGCGTTCGGGCTATCGGGATGTCGTTGTCGACGCCTCGCGCTGCACTTTCTGCCATCCCGGCTTCATGGTGCCGATCATCACGCAGATGGAGCGCTACCGTCGCGAGAAGGGCGTCACCTACACGCTTGAGATGCCGACGCACAGCGACTCGCTCGAGCGTCTTTTTGTGAACGCGAACTGGGCGCATATCATGCAGCCCGACAGGTGGCCCGAGCGCTCGCGCGATGACTACGGCAATCACATACCGCTGCGCAGATATTCCACGGAAGAGCAGATGCATGTACTGGTGAACGAGGCGATCGAGTCTATTCTGCACACGCGGAAGGTGGACAGAGATTCCCTGCACGGCGTGGAGTGGTCGCTGAACGAGATCGCGGACAATGTCCTGCAGCATTCGGGCAGTTCCATCGGGGGTTTTCTGCAATTGAACCTGCCGCAGCAGCGGGGTTTCGTTGAGTTCATGGTCGCCGACGCGGGACGCGGCATCTCGCACACCCTGCGTGTTGAAGATCATCAGACGGCGCTGCGGGAGTCGATCTTGTTCGGCCGCACGCGCGACACGAGCAATCACATGGGCGACGGATTGTACGGCAGTTATCGCACGGCGTTGTGTTCGCACGGGAGTTTTAATCTGAATTCCGGCAAGGCGAGTTTGTTTTTGTCGCATGGCGAGGAGTTGCTGCAGGAGAGCGAGCGGCGGGTTCCGTACATCGGGACGTTCGTGTCGTGCGCCTTGTCTTTTAATGAGCCCGAGGCGTTTCGGCGGGCGTTGTCCTGGGAGGGCGGCGATGTCGCGAGGGAGGGCGAGGAGCGTGTCGGCTATCTGGACATCAAGTACGGCGGCGGCGAGACGCTCGAGCTGGACATGAAGGAGTATCGGAGTTTTCTGGGTTCGCGGACGGGCGGCAAGAAGTTCCGCCGCCGGCTGGACAATTTGCTGAAGGAGGGGAAGAGCGTGGGCCTGAATTTTTCCGGAGTGTCCATGGTTTCGAGCGGTTTCGCGGACGAGGCGCTGGCGATGTTGATTCGCGACATTGGCGACGCGGAGTTCAGGGAGCGCGTGGGCATGCGCGGCGCGAGTGACATTGTGGGTTTTGTGATTGACCGCGCGATTCGGCATCGTCTGGCTGTGACGGCGGCGGAGGCGGAGGCGGAAGACCGTGATGATGACTGGACTGACGAGGGCTGGGAGAACGAGGGTTTGGAGAGCGAAAGCGCGACTGTTTCGAGCTCCTTATAATTTGAGAAAAAACGAAGAACAGCCCCTGGCATTAGCGGGCGTTTGACTTAGACATTCACGGTGTCGGCTCAAGCGAACAGCACCAACTAATGGGTGCGGGCTAGCCCGCAAAAAATTAAAATTAAAAAGAAATTAATTTATTTAATTGACCCCATTAATTATCTGACTAGTAACAGAACAAATCACTTTTTAACACATTAATTGTCTATTATTTAATTAACACCATTATTTGTCTATGTTAATAAGAGAAGAATTTATTTAATTTGACCCCTTAAACAGTTCAATTAATCTTTAATTTATTTTTTTTGCAGGCAGCGCCTGCGGGCATCAGTTGGCATCGCTCGCTTGAGCCAGCATCGTGAATGTCTAAGTCGCACGCTCACTAATGCCAGAGGCTGTGCTTCGTTGTCTCTTTAAATTAACGCCCGCTAATGCCAGGGGCTGACCTTCGTTGTCTCCATACTAAAGTCGCGGCAAGTGACCCAGGAGGCGCACAACCTTGCGAGTGCGCGGAGAAAATAAACTCGGCGTATACCACGACCCCGCCGCCCGCTTGGAAGCCTCGCTCAATGTCGGATACGGCGCAATCACCGACGCCATCCGCGAAAG
Source organism: Alphaproteobacteria bacterium (assembly GCA_028066985.1). GTDB lineage: Bacteria > Pseudomonadota > Alphaproteobacteria > JALCBB01 > JALCBB01 > JALCBB01. Next base: position 3,578 of record JALCBB010000091.1, on the reverse strand, counting down.
TTTCATCCCGGACTCTATCAACAACACCCACGGCAAAATCAACTCGCCGGCATGATCACCAACAATCGTACACCCGACAACACGACCCCGCGAATCCACAACCGCGCGCACAAAACCCTCCGTAGAACGCGTCGCCCGTGCGCGATCGTTCTCCGCAAAATCAAAACGCGCCGTCGTCACCTTCGGATCAGCCTTCTTCGCCGCCTCCTCAGTCAAACCGACCTGCGCCAGTTCCGGCTCCGTATATGTAACCCACGGCACCGCCCGCCGGCTGATCCGCGCAGGCATCCGAAAAAGCAAATTGCGAACCAGAAGGCCAGCATGATAGCCAGCCACATGCGTAAACTGCAACTCTCCGGCAGCATCACCCGCAACCCAGACACGCTTGTTGCTCGTCCGCAATCGCTCGTTATGCTCCACACCGGCACGCTGACGGCGCACACCCGCGGCGTCAAGGCCGAGATTGTCAAGCGACGGCACACGGCCGAGCGCGACAAGAAGCCTGTCAGCCTCAAAAGCGACCTCGCGTCCGTCGGCTTCGGCATGAACGCGCACGCCGCCCGCCTCGGTCGCCTCGACGCGCACGGCTTTGTGTCCCTCGTGAGTCTGAACGCCGTCACCGACAAGCGACCGATGAACAAGCGCCGCAGCCTCGGCATCGTCGCGCGGCAGAAGTCGCGCAAGTTCCAGAACATGCACCTCGGCGCCAAGACGCGCGAACGACTGCGCGAGTTCGCATCCGATCGGCCCGCCGCCCAGAACAATCAGCGAGCGCGGCATCTCCTTGAGTCCGAAGACCGTCTCGTTGGTCAGATGCGGAGTGTCGGCAAGCCCCGGAATCGGCGGCACAAGCGGACGCGAACCCGTCGCAATCACAAAATCACGCGCGCGAACCTGATACTCGCCCGCCTGCAGCGTCGCGGAATCCACAAACTGCGCATGCTCGCGGATGACAGTGCATCCGAGACCCTCAAAACGCTCCTGCGAGTCGTGCGGCGCGATAGAAGCGATGACCTCGTGAATGTGATCATGCACCTTCTGAAAGCCGATGTCCTCGGTCTTGAGTTCCACTCCGAGAGGCGAAGACTTCTTGGAGACGGCGGCGAGTTTCGCGGCGGAAATAAGCGCCTTTGACGGAACACATCCGAAGTTGAGACAGTCGCCGCCCATTTCGCGCTCTTCAATGAGGACAACATCGGCGCCAAGTTGCGCGGCGCCCGCGGCGAGAGAGAGTCCCGCGGAGCCGGCGCCGATAATGCAGATGTCGGGAGAGAGAGTTTTTGTCATGGTGACTGCTCCGAATTCGCGGAAGGCGGCGGGGGGTTCTGTTTTTTGTCGCGCTGTTTTTTGACGACAATAGGAACAAGCGAAAGAACGGCGAGCGCCAGAATAGGCAGCAGAACTTCAGGCTGGAAAATGATTCCGAGGTTCGGATTTTCGCCGCTCTGAATGACGGCGGAGAGTCCGTTGCCGACGCTGACATAAACGGCGCTGCCCGGAATGATTCCGAGAAGAGTGGCGAGAGCGTAGGGCGCGAGTTTCATTCCGAGCGCGGCGGGAACAATGTTGACGAGCCAGAACGGAAAAAGCGGAACGAGACGCAGAAAAAGAAGATAAAAGAAAGCGTTTTTCTCAAAGCCGTGGCGGAGTTCTTCCAGTTTCGGGCCGGCGCGCTTCGCGAGGGGCTGGGCGATCGCGGTGCGCGCGACAACGAAAATGACGACGGCGCCGAGGGTCGCTCCCGTGACGACAAGAACGGTGCCGGTGACGATGCCGAAGAGAAATCCGCCGAGCAGCGTGAGGAAGGTCGCGCCCGGAATGGAAAGCGCGACAACGACAAGATACGCGAGAATGAAAACCGGCGCCGCGAAAGGATGCCGCGCCGCCTCGGTGAGTTGTCTCTGATTCTGCGCGATGGCTTCCAGCGAGAGGTACTGCGGCAGATCAAGCACGAACCACGCGACAAGCATGAGAACGACGATGACGGCGAGCGGCAGGGCGCGGATCCACCCGGCGCGCTGTGTGTCGGCGGCGGTTTCGGGCGGCGTGTCTCTGGGTTTGTCGTCTGACATGATGGAGGCTATCATAGCGTCATTGCGGGGCTGTGGCGAAGGCGGACATTAATAAGGAGTATGCCTTTTAATAGTGTCCGCTGACACAGGGACGGCGAAAGGCGTGCGAAATTCGCTTAACGCGCTGAAAAACAAGGAAAAAATGACTAAAAAGGCGGCAGGGAAGGCGACGGCGAAGGGCAAAAAGTCCAGTAATATCAATATGTTGGACAAAAACGGCGCCGTCCCGAACAGCGAGCCGTTTACGGCAACGATATTGACTTTGTTTCCCGAGGCTTTTCCGGGTCCCCTCGCGCTAGGAGTTCACGGACGCGCGCTTGAGGGCGGACTCTGGCGTCTTAATCTGGTGAATCCGCGTGATTTCGCGTCTTTGCCGGCGCGGACGGTGGATGCTCCGCCTTACGGCGGCGGCGCCGGAATGGTGATGCGCGCCGATGTCCTCGGCAGGGCGATTGACGCCGTTGCCGACCTGCCTGGTCCTCTGCTATATTTGTCGCCGCGCGGCGCGCGACTGGATCAGTCGCGTGTTGTGTCGCTGTCCCGCGGCGGCGGCGTGCGTCTGCTCTGCGGACGATACGAGGGTGTCGACGAGCGTCTTCTCGAGCATTACGCGATTGAGGAGGTGAGTCTGGGCGACTTTGTTTTGTCCGGCGGCGAGGCGGCGGCGATGGCGCTGGTGGAGGCGGTGGTGCGTCTGCGTCCCGGGGTTCTGGGCAACGCGGAGAGTCTGGCGGGCGAGTCGTTCGCCGACGGCATGCTGGAGCATGGACACTACACGCGTCCGGCGGTGTGGCGGCGGCGTTCGGTGCCCGAGGTTCTGCGCGGCGGCGACCATGCGGAAGTTCGGGCGTGGCGGCGGCGGCGTTCGCGGGAGATCACGCGCGCGCGGCGTCCTGATTTGTGGGCGGCGCGGCGGCGCGAAACAACACGGAAGAAACGGACATGAACAAGATGAAGCAGTGGGAAGCGGAGGTGATCGGCGAGGGTGTTTCGCATCCTGTGTTCGCGGCGGGCGATCTGCTGCGGGTGATGGTGCGCGTGCGCGAGGAGGATCGGAGTCGTCTGCAGGCGTTTGAGGGGGTTTGCATTGCGCGGCGCAATCGCGGCGTGGCGTCTTCGTTCACGGTGCGGAAGATATCGCATGGCGAGGGTGTGGAGCGGGTGTTTCCTTTGCACAGTCCGCATATTGCGGAGATACAGGTTGTGCGTCGGGGAGCGGTGCGGCGGGCGAAGTTGTATTACTTGCGCGGGCGGCGAGGGAAGGCGGCGCGGATTCGTGCGGTTTCCACGCGGCGTGTTTCTGAGGGAGGGAGCGGTGACGGCGCCGCGGCTGCCGATGAAGGCGCTGATAACAAAGAGGACAATTAAAGGCGACAGAAAAAATCGGCGCGCAATCTTTGGCATTAGTGGGAGTTAATTTTAGACTCTTAAGGTGTCGGCTCAAGCGAGCGGCACCCACTGATGCCCGCAGGCGCTGCCTGCAAAAAAAATTAAATTAAAAAGAAA
>JALCBB010000090.1:817-7381 GCA_028066985.1 Alphaproteobacteria bacterium | reverse complement strand
TGTTGGCTCAAGCAAGCCGCACCAACTAATGGGTGCGGGCTAGCCCGCAAAAAAAATTAAAAAATTAAATGGACTATTTAAGAAGTCAATTAAATAAATTGTTTTTCATTAATTAAATAATAGACAATTAATGTGTTAAAAAGTGACTTGTTCTGTTACTAGTTAGACAATTAATAGGGTCAATAAAATTAAATTAATTCTTTTTTAATTTAATTTTTGCAGGCAGCGCCTGCGGGCTTAAGTGGGTGCAGTTCGCTTGAGCGGCTATTGTTAATGTCTAAATTTAACTCTCACTAATGCCAGGGGCTGTTCTTCGTCTTTCTCCTAATTAATGTCGGAATCGCGCCCTTGACCCATTCCAAAAAAATCCCTACCCTGAAACCTCAACCCCACAAGGAGGAAACACCATGAATACCCGAATTCTCGCCGTCAGCGCCGTCGCCGTCACCATCGCCGTCGCCGCCAGCCTCGCGCCCGCGCCCGCCGGCGCCCAGGAAATCGGCGCCTGCCTCATCACCAAGACCGACACCAACCCCTTCTTCGTCAAAATGAAGGAAGGCGCCCTCGAAGGCGCCGCCCAGAACAACATCAGCCTCCAGACCTTCGCCGGCAAAATAGACGGAGACGTCGAAACTCAGGTCGCCGCCGTTGAAACCTGCATCGCCTCCGGCGCCAAAGGCATTCTCATCACGCCGTCCGACAGCCGCGCGCTCGCGCCGGTCGTCACGCAGGCGCGCGACGCCGGACTGCTCGTCATCGCGCTTGACACGCCCTTTGAGCCGGCCGATGTCGCCGACGCCACCTTCGCCACCGACAACTTCCAGGCGGGAGTCCTGATCGGCGAGTGGGCGCGCAAGACCCTCGGCGCCGACGCCGCCAGCGCGAAGATCGCGCTCCTCGACCTCAACGCCTCGGAGGTGTCGGTCGACTATCTGCGCGACCAGGGTTTTCTGACGGGCTTCGGCATTGACATCAAAAATCCCACCGACATCGGCGACGAGGACGACCCGCGCATCGTCGGCAACGATGTCACCAACGGCAACGAGGAAGGCGGCAGAACCGCGATGGAAAACCTCCTGCAGCGCGACCCCGGCGTTAATGTCGTCTACACGATCAACGAGCCCGCCGCCGCGGGAGCCTACGAGGCGCTCAAAGCCGTCGGCAAGGAGAACGATGTTCTGATTGTTTCGGTTGACGGCGGCTGTCCGGGCGTGCGCAACATTTCCGAGGGCATTATCGGCGCGACTTCCATGCAGTTTCCGCTGCTGATGGCGTCCAAGGGGATTGAGGCGATCAAGACCTGGGCGGACAGCGGACAGAAGCCCGCCAACTCGCCCGACCTGGACTTCTTCAACACGGGCGTGCAACTCATCACCGACGCGCCTGTTTCGGGAACGGCTTCCATCACCGCCGACGAGGGTCTTGCTCTCTGCTGGGGATAAACGCGGACTCCCCGCGACACTGACGGCGCCGCCGCGGGTCCGGCGCTGTCGTTGACTTCGCGCCGCGCGGACATGTCTCATACGCCGCAGGACGCTCCCGCCTTTGACGCCCGGCGCCTGTCGCCGCTGGGTCGTGTTCAGCATATTCTGCATCGCAATCCGACGCTTGTTCCGGTCATTGTGCTGCTGGCGAGCGTCGGCGCCTTCGGACTTCTCGCGGGCGAGAAGTTTTTCTCGCCGTTTAATCTTTCGCTGATAATCCAGCAGGTTTCCATTATCGGAATTCTCGCGGCGGCGCAGAGTCTTGTGATTCTGACGGCGGGCATTGATCTTTCGGTCGCGGCGATCATGGTTCTGATTTCGGTGATTACGGGGAGTCTCGCGGTTAAACTGAATGTTCCGCCGTCTCTCGCGATTCTCTGCGGACTTTTCGCCGGCGCCCTCGCCGGAGCGATGAACGGCGTGCTTGTGACGCGTTTTCGTCTGCCGCCTTTTATTGTGACGCTCGGCACCTGGAACATTTTTTTCGCGCTCAACCTGTGGTTGTCTGGCGCGCAGTCCATCCGCTCGCAGGACATTGACGAGGCCGCGCCGCTCCTTAAATTTTTCGGCAACAACATCGCTGTCGGCGGCGCGCGGCTGACTTACGGCTCTGTATTAATGGTGGTGATTTTCGCGGCGCTCTGGTATTTGCTGAATCGCACGGCGTGGGGGCGTCATGTCTACGCCATCGGCGACGACCGGGACGCCGCCGAACTTGCGGGCATTCGCACGGCGCGAACGCTGATTTCGGTCTACGCGCTCGCGGGACTTGTCTGCGCCGTCGGCGCGTGGGCGGCGATAGGACGCGTGGGTTCGGTGTCGCCGCAGAGTTTTTACGAGGGCAATCTGCAGTCTATCACGGCGGTTGTGATTGGCGGCATTTCGTTGTTCGGCGGACGCGGTTCTATCATGGGCGCGTTGTTCGGCGCGCTGATTGTGGGAGTTTTCCAGTCGGGCTTGCGTCTGATTGGAGTTGATGTTTTGTGGCAGGTTTTCGCGATCGGCTGGCTGATTATTCTTGCGGTCGCGATTGACCAGTGGATTCGGAAACTTGCGGCATGAGCGACTTTGTTTCGGGCGGCGACGGAAACGGCGGCGGAAAAGTCGGCGGTGAAAACGGCGGCAAAAACGGTGACGGAAAAGGCGCCGACAAAAACGGCGTCGGTGACGGTCTCGTGCTTCGCGCGCGCGGACTGACGAAGCGTTATGGTCGTGTAGTCGCGCTTGACGGCGCTGATTTTGATTTGCGTCCGCGCGAGATTCTGGGGATGATCGGCGACAACGGCGCGGGCAAGTCGTCATTGATAAAGGCGCTGACGGGAGCGATCGCGATTGACGAGGGCGAGATGTTTCTGAACGGCGAGGCGTTTCGGTTTCATTCTCCGCTTGAGGCGCGGCGCGCGGGGATAGAGACGGTGTATCAGAATCTGGCGTTGTCGCCGGCTTTGTCTATCGCGGACAACATGTTCATGGGACGCGAGATACGGCGCCGCGGTTTTCTCGGCAAGTATTTTCGCGCGCTGGACCGCCGCGAGATGCAGAGGGTCGCGCGCGAGAAACTCAACGACCTCGGACTGATGACGATTCAGAACATCAATCAGGCGGTGGAGACCTTGTCCGGCGGACAGCGGCAGGGCGTGGCGGTGGCGCGCGCGGCGGCGTTCGGCTCGCGGGTCGTGATTCTGGACGAGCCGACGGCGGCGCTCGGCGTGAAGGAGTCGCGCAGGGTGCTTGAGTTGATTCAGGATGTCCGCGCGCGTGATTTATCGGTGGTCTTGATTTCGCATGACATGCCGCATATATTCGAGGTGGCGGACAGGGTGCATATCCATCGTCTCGGACGGCGGCTGTGCGTTGTGGATCCGCGGGTTCATTCAATGGCGGACGCGGTCGCGTTTATGACGGGCGCGCGCGAGCCGCCGGTGGAGGCGAGATGATGCGAATTGAGGCGAATGAGTTTGCCGGTGTGCTTGAGGAGCGTGCGGGCGGTGGTCTGGTGGTTGTGGCGGTGGCGGGCGCGCCGAACAGCGGCAAGTCTGTTTTTGCGCGGCGGCTTGCTGACGGACTCGGCGAGGGTGTTCATGTTGTGCCGATGGACGGCTTTCACTTGAGCAACGAGGTGTTGCGCGAGCGTGGTTTGCTGGAGCGGAAGGGCGCGCCGGAGACATTTGACGCTGCGGGTTTCGCGGGTTTGGTTGAGCGTGTGAGGGGTGGCGAGCGGGTTTCGTATCCGGTGTTTGATCGGGATCGTGATGTTGTGGTTGAGGACGGGGGAGTGATTGACGGCGCCGCGCGTGTGGTGTTGTTTGAGGGGAATTATTTGTTGTTGAAGCGGTCTCCCTGGGATGTGCTGGTGAAGTTCTGGGATGTGAGTGTGTGGCTTGATGTGGGTTTGGTGGAGTTGGAGCGGCGTTCGGTTGAGCGGTGGCTGGTGCATGGGATGACGCGTGGCGATGCGGTTGTGCGTGCGCGGGGTGTTGATATGGTGAATGCGGCGCTGGTGATTGAGAATTCGCACCCTGCGGACTATGTAATTGACAATTAACGGTGTCAATTAAATCGGCGTGCGGCCCCTGGCATTAGTGGGAGTCTGACTAAGACATTCACGATGTCGGCTCAAGCGAACAGCGCCAACTAATGCCCGCAGGCGCTGCCTGCAAAAAATAAAATTTGTTTCAAAAATCTATGTTGGAGTCGCCGCAATTCGGCGGTTAATATGCGTTTGGCTGGTCGCAGCCTCCTCCGTTTTTGGCTTGACTTGGGTGTTGGCATTGTCGCGCCTGTTGTGGTATAAAGGGAGGCATCATGTCTAATCAGCAACGGGGGTGGCGGGAAGGCAAGTGGAAGCGAGAGTGGCCCCTCTTTTGGGGGGTCGGGTTGCTTGCGTCTATCATTCTTTTCCATGTATTTTCTTTCTGGGCATATCAGCCGTATAAAGGCATGCCATTAGGCATGTATTGGTTAGGACGATCTGTTGTGATTGTTTTGCTGGCAGGGCTGGCGGTCGTCGTCTCTGTCCGGTATGGACAGCGATTCACAGAGGAGTTAAAAACCTGCTGGAGAAAATTAAAAGTCTCCCTTTGGCGGCTGGAAAGATGGTGTGGTCGCTCTCCTTGGAAAGTCGGGTTTACGGTGTTCTCCATCGGGCTTGTCGCCTGGATGTCTCTGCGACCTATATTTGGCGTTCCGCCAGAGGTGTTTTGGACAGGACTGGTTTTGATTATGCTGGCAGGACCAACGGCAGGATTCACCTACTGGCGTGGAAAACAAACCAACCGGCAGATAGGGGAGACACAGAGGCAGATTAAGGAGTCGCGGCGGCAGGCTCGCTTCCAGAGCTTTGACAGCATCATTCAGATGGCGGTGGATGACAAAAATTCGGTGCGCGCCTTAGCCGGGTGGCAGCGGATCCATATGTGGTTCTCCCATGAGCAGGGAGGCCTCGGAGAAAGCGGAGACAGAAGAGACAAGGAGGATTGGGAAAATTTTCTGGAGATAGCGCGTGATACGGCTGTTAGCGTGCTGAAAGTCAAACCTCGGCTGGAGAGGGTGTTCAGGCAGGATTCGAGAGAGTTCAGCAAAAAGGGGGCAAATGACCCAGAGCTGATGCTGTGGGAAGATATGCAGGACGATTATTTCGGTGAAACGGAAAAAGAGCGTATCTATGAAAACGTGCGTCAGCAGGCCCTTGCTTTCCTGACGCTGCACCCTCCGAGAGAATGGAAGGCTCTCAGCAAATTAGACATGTCCCGCTATGATCTGAGCGGCTTGCATCTGAACCGGGTTATGCTAAATCAACGCGGCCTGGAAAGGGGGTGGGAGGTTACAGCATCCTACGGCCATTGCGGGGGAATGTACGTTGCCCCGCACACAAATCTGTCGGGGGCGATGTTCTCCAAGGCTAAAATGATGGGGAGCACCTTGAGCCAGACCTATTTGTACAGAACCAACTTTGAAGGATCTGATCTGCGTTATGCCCAATTTGTCGGCGCCAAGATGCGAGATGCTTCTTTGCAAAACGCTGACTTACGGGGAACCGATATGAGAGGGGCCGACTTGAGCGGCGCTGCTTTGAAAGGTGTGAAGATGGCAAGTCGTGAAACGGGATGTCATGTGTATGATTTCCCCCGATTTCATAGAACTCGGATTGACATGGCCAATTTTTCAAAGATTGAAAATATTCTTACGGGAAAGCCAGTCCCGGCAGAAGAGCTTGAGGATTTGCTTAAAGGCTGCTGGTGGGACAAGAGCAGGAGGTTCAACAGACCTGTTCTGCCCTACGGCATGGATGCAAACAGCATCTGCGGCTCTCCTGAAGAGACACGGGAGACGGGTGGGAGAAACTGGATTCCTCCTTGTCGTCGCAGATAGCGGGGGGCGCAACACGGGAGGACGGCGGTATGCTCAAAATAACCCCGGGCGGGGGTGGTGCCCGTGAGCGCCAGCACCCGTACTATGTGCACCGCGCCCTACGAGCATCCTTTGTAGTCATTTTTCAGACATTCGGCGGCGAGTTTCTGCGCCTCCGTGATCTGCTCAGGGGTCATTTCGCCCGCGACTCTATCACGCCATTCGCCCGCTTGCTCATGCCCACTTGATGCAGAAAGATTCAACCACACATGGCCATAGATACGATCTTGAGGAACACCGAATCCTGCGATATAAGCTATCCCCAGATGAAACTGGGCGGTTGCATCTCCTTGTTCTGCAGCAAGCCGGAACAATTCCGTCCCCGCTTCAAAGTGTTGAGGGATTCCTTCTCCCCTCATGAACATTCTTCCCAAAGCACCTTGACCCTCGGCAAGCCCATGCTCTGCGGCAAGCTGGTACAATTCCACCGCCGTTCCATAATCTTGAGAGACACCCTCCCCACGCTCGTACATACCGCCCAACAAGAATTGAGAGTCAGGATCTCCCTGTTCGGCGGCACGCCGATACCACTCCGCCGCCGTTTCATAGTTTTGGGAAACACCATCCCCGAAGTAATAGAGAATTCCCAGAGCGAATTGAGCCGGAGCATACTCTTGTTCGGCGGCACGCCGATACCACTCCGCCGCCGTTTCATAGTTTTGGGAAACAC
>JALCBB010000090.1:0-717 GCA_028066985.1 Alphaproteobacteria bacterium | reverse complement strand
CATGCCCGAAGTGATAGGAGCGTCCCAGAGCGAATTGAGCCGGAGCATATCCTTGCTCGGCGGCACGCCGATACCACCCCGCCGCGTCCTCGTAGCTTTGGGCGACTCTTACCCCTTCGCGGTACATCATGCCCAGAAAGAATTGAGCCAAGGCATGCCCCTGTTCGGCAAAAGACTCCCATTCTCGCAGGGCAGTCGCGTAATTCCCCTTGAGAGACGCGTCATCGGCGCGCTCATACCACATTGCCGATGTCTCGTGGCTCTGAGCAACCCCTTCTCCGTATCTGTACATTCTGCCCAGAAAATTTTGGGCCTCGACATACCCCTGCTCGGCAAGAGGCTCCCATTCCTGCAGAGCAGTCGCGTAATCCCCCTTACGGTACGCATCATATCCTTTCCAAAAATCAGCGCTCCACGCCGCGTCAGACGACAACAGCGACAGCGCAAGCACAAAGGAGAGAATCAGGGTCGGGAACCTCATGACGGCCAGTATAGCAGAAAGCACAAATCAATCCAGCACCATTAATTTTTATTTTTTTGCAGGCAGCGCCTGCGGGCAGTGGCGAGCCGCCACGGGCATAAGTGGGTGCGGTTCGCTTGAGCCAGCATCGTGAATGTCTTAGTCAGACTCTCACTAATGCCAGAGGTCGCACTTCGGCAAATTATTCCGGGCGCTGGCGAATCGTGTCCGGCAGCCAGGTCGCTAACTCCGGAAAC
>JALCBB010000089.1 GCA_028066985.1 Alphaproteobacteria bacterium | reverse complement strand
TTCGTGCGTCTCTATTAATCGGTTTTTTTCTCGCGACGCAAAGCCCGCCACCGTTCAAGCCTCGCCTTAATCTCTCCCTCGTCACCCGCACCGCCAGGCCGATAAAAATCACGCCGCTCCATCCCCTCAGGAAAATAATCCTGCCCCGAAAACCCGCCCTCCTCGTCATGATCATACAAATACCCCTCCCCGTACCCCAGATCCCGCATCAACCCCGTCGGCGCATTCAATATATGTCGCGGAGGCATCAGCGAACCATCCCCCGCCGCGCCCCACGCCTCCTTAAACCCGACATACACCGCGTTGGACTTCTCCGCCGTCGCCATCAACACCACTGCGTTCGCCAGCGCCAATTCGCCCTCCGGCGACCCCAGCCGCTCATAGGCCTCCCACGCGGCCACCGCATGTCCGAGCGCCCGCGCATCGGCCAGCCCCACATCCTCAACCGCGAACCGCACCAGCCGCCGCGCGATATACCGAGGGTCTTCCCCGCCGCGCAGCATCCGCGCGAACCAGTACAGCGCCGCGTCCGGATCACTCCCGCGCATGGACTTATGCAGCGCCGAAATCAAATTGTAATGCCCCTCCTGCGATTTGTCATACAACGGAACCCGCCGCTGCAAAAACTCGCCGAGCATCTCCGCAGAAAGCGGCGGCGAGCCCTCCGGCAAACCGAACAACGCCTCCGCGAGGTTCAACACATAGCGCCCGTCGCCGTCACAAAGCCCCGCGAGATATGCGCGCGCGCCGTCCTCCAGCGGCAGCGGACGACCGACATGAACCTCCGCGCGCCGCAGCAACTCTTCAAGATGCTCTTCGCCGAGCCGCCGCACTTCCAGCACACGGCACCGCGACAACAGCGCGTTAATCAATTCAAATGACGGATTCTCAGTCGTCGCGCCGATCAAAACAATCGTGCCGTCCTCAACATAGGGAAGAAAACTGTCCTGCTGCGCGCGATTGAAGCGATGAATCTCGTCAACAAAAAGAACCGTGCCGGCGCCGGCGCCGCGATGATGCTGCGCCTCGTCAAAAACTTTGCGTAAGTCGCTCACTCCCGAAAACACTGCCGATATCTGAACGAAACGCACTCCCAATTCGCCGGCGAGCAGCCGCGCGATAGTTGTCTTGCCCGACCCTGGCGGCCCCCACAAAATCAGCGATGACAACTTTCCCGCGTCCAGCATCACCCGCAGCGCGCCGGACTCCGCGCCGAGCAGCGCCTCCTGCCCCAGCACCTCGTCAAGCGAGGCAGGACGCAAAGCGTCCGCGAGCGGTCCCTCGCGCGGAAACAATCCTTCAGACATCACACTGCCTCCGATAAAAATTTGCCGCTGTCACCGTCACCTTCACCGCCGCTGTTTTCCTTGTCGCAATCATAGCATCTTCACTCGCGCCGACCACATGCTAAACTGAGACGATGCAACTTGCGCTTGTCATTGCTCTTGGCGGCGCTCTTGGCGCGACTGCCCGATGGCAGATCACGCAGGAGGTCGCCCGCCGCCTGCCCGACACCGCCGCCGCCTGGGGAACCTTCGCCGTCAATGTATCGGGCTCGCTTGTCGCGGGCATTGTCGCCGGAGCGCTGCTCTACTCAAATTTCGGCGAGCAGCCGCTCTGGCGCGGGTTCGTCCTCACGGGATTTCTCGGCGGCTTCACGACCTTCTCGGCATACTCGCTGGACAGCGTGAAACTCATTGAGCGCGGCGAGATTTTCAACGCCGCGCTTTACGCTGTTGCGTCTGTTGTGCTTGCGATTGTGGCTGCCGCCGTCGGACTGCTCATCATGCGAAACATTATTCCCGCCGAACGGCTTTAAGTCGCTGTCATTTTTTCGTCCGTGTCAGAGTCAGCGACAGAGTCCGCGGCGGAGCGGGAGCGCCGTATTCAGCGCGCGCAGGTCGGCGAGGACGACGCCGGCGTCCGTCTGGACAAATGGCTTCGTCAGCGCGTCGGCAAAATCCCGCAGTCGCGCATAGAGGGACTGCTTCGGCGCGGCAGAATTCGCGTTCAGAACAGCCGCGCCCGCGCCGGACAGCGCCTCAACTCCGGCGAGGAGGTGTCGTGGCCCTCCGCGCTTCACGCCGACGACACGCCGCGCAAAACGCGACGGAGCATTGACCCGAAGATGCTCGCCGAGATCAAAGAGCGCGTCATTCATCAGGACGATCACTTCGTCGCCGTTAACAAGCCCGCCGGCCTTGCTGTGCAGGGCGGCAGCAAACAGCGACAGTCGCTGGACGCGATCCTCGCCGACATGTTTTCGGAGACGCCGCGTCTTCTGCATCGTCTGGATCGCGGCACGAGCGGCGTTGTTTTGTTCGCCCGTTCGCCTTCGGTCGCGCGCGCGGCGATGGAAAGTTTTCGTCTTCACGAAGTTTTCAAGGTGTACTGGGCTGTCGTTGCCGGCGCGCCCGCCGCGTCCGAGGGACAGATAGACCTCCCGCTCGCCAAAAGCGGCAGTGTCGGCGGACAGAAAATGCGCGTTGATAAAACTCCGCGCGCGAAGCACGCCCTCACGCTCTGGGTCAAAATCGGCACTGCCGAACTCGCTGGCAATTCCGGCGCTGTTTCGTGGCTTGCGCTCGCGCCGGTCACCGGACGCATGCATCAACTCCGCGTTCACCTTGCCGAGATTGGCGCGCCCGTCCTCGGCGACGGCAAATACGGCGGACGCGCCGCCTTCCCGCCGCCCGCCTCCGCGCAGACGCAGAACGGCATCCTCCTCTTCGCGCGCCGTCTGATTCTGCCTGACTCGCGCCGTCCTGGCGAGTTCCGCGAGTTTATTGCGCCGCCGCCGCCGCCCTTTGCTGATGCTCTTGCCGCTCTTCGCCTTGCCCCGCCGCCCGCGGAAGACCCTGTCGGCGCGGCGCGTGTTGCCGAGGCCCGCTTGCGTGTTCTTGCTGAAGGCGCTAAAATATCTCCTGATGCGTGACGCGGACGCGGAGCGCAACCCCAACCCCCAATGACGAGGTTCTCGGCGATAGGCAGATAGTCGCTTATGGGCAGCTTTATTGACGAAGTAGACGAAGACCTGCGCGGTGATCGCATGCAGACCTTGTGGCGTCGCTGGCGCTGGGGTTTGTTTGGCGCTGCGGGGTGCTTTGTGCTTGCGGTCGCCGCCTGGGAGGGCTTGAGCGCGTGGCGCGACTCTCGGCAGGAGACTGACATGCTTGCGTATCGCAGTGCGCTTAAGGTTTCTGACGATGCTTTCACCGAGTGGCGCGAGGAGCAGGATGCGGCTGCCGAGGCTGCTGCTGAGGCTGCCGCTGCGGACGGCGATGAGCCGCCGGCGTCGTTGCCGGAGAATGTTCCGCTGGACAGCATTGGCGAGGGTTTGAGCGTGGGACTTGGCGAGTCGCTGCAGTCCGGAGTGGATGCGTCTGTGAGCGATGAGGAGTTGCGCCGCGAACTTGGCATTGTTGACTTGCATTACGACGAGGACAAGTTGTCGGGCATTGTGCCGCTTGCGGATGATTCCGTGCTTGGAGTGCGTCTGATGTCGTTGTTGCAACTGGCGATACGGCATTATGAGTCCGAGCGTTATGCCGAGGCGGATGCCGCGTGGCGTCGTGTGATTGCTGACGAGGAGTTTCCGCCGTTGTATCGTGATTTGGCGCGTGTGTTGCGTGCGAACGCGATGCTTGGTCGTCCGGAGGCGGAGAATTTGCGCGCGGATCTGGATTTGCTTGCGAACGATTCTGACAATCCGTTCTGGTCGACGGCGACGGAGATTCTGGCGCTGCTTCACTTGCAGGAGGACAACATTTTTGAGGCGCGCGGACATCTTGAGGCGTTGAACGATGATGAGAACGAGTCTGTGCCGCGCGGGATGAGGCGCCGCGCGAGTCGGTTGCTGACGCTTTTGGACGAGCGCGAACTGGACTTGGAGGAGATTAAGGCTGAGCGTGCGGCGGCGATTGCCGCTGCCGAGGAGGCCGGGGAAGGGGAGGACGGCGAGGAGGTTGTCGCGGAGGATTCGGAGGACACTGAAGAGTCGGAGGCGTCGGAGTAGCATGTCACTCACCTTAACCCCGCCCTCGTCGTCGTTGACAACAACGGAGACAATAACGGCGACAGCGACGGGGACAATAACGGCGCCGCCTTTGTCGTTCCCTTCACCGTCGTTAACAATGACGGCGACAATAACGGCGCCGCCTTCATTGTCCCTTTCACCGTCCTCGTCATTGACAACGACGGCGACAATAACGGCGCCGCCTTTGTCGTCACCGTCATTGACAATAACGGCGCCTTCATTGTCCCCTTCACCGTCATTGTTGTCGACAACAACGGAGACAATAACGATGCCGCTTTCATTGTCCCCTTCACCTTCATCGTCATTGACAGCGACGGAGACAATAACGGTGTCGCCTTTGTCGTCACAGTCATTGACAACAACGGCGCCTTCATTGTCCCCTTCACCTTCATCGTCATTGACAACGACGGCGACAATAACGCCGCCGCCGTTTTTGTCCCTGTTATTGTCGATGACAATGACAGTGAAGGCGCCGCCGTTGTCGTCCCTGCTGACAAAAATTTCGGCGCCGTTCAAGCCGCCGTTGCGGTCAACGCCGTCACTGCTTCTCGCGCTGTCGCTCGTCCTGACACTCGCGGCATGTGGCGACCCCGCCGAAGAAATCCTGGAAGGCACCCGCATCCCCGTCTTCGCCGCCGCAACCCCCTCGGACGAAGCCGCCCTCGGACAACAAGGCAACGACACCTCAATCCTCCAACTGCCCCCCGCCGGCACGCTCTCCGACTGGCCGCAGCACGGCGGCAACGCCGGACACGCCCCGCAGCGCGTCTCGCTGCCCGCCGCGCGCGAACTCGGCGAGGTGTGGTCGGCGTCGCTCGCGGCGCCGCTCTCGCCCGCGCAGGCGATCGTGCCGGTCGTCGCCGGCGGCAGCGTCTTTGTTTACGACGGCAAGGACTCCGCGCGCGCCTTCAACGCCGAAACAGGAGAAACCCTCTGGCAGACAAACCTGGACAGCGAAGGCGAAAAAGGCTCTTTCTTCGGCGGCGGCGTCGCGGTCGCCGACGGACGCGTCTTCGTCACGACAGGCTTCGGCATCTTCTACGCCCTCAGCGCCGAAGACGGCTCCGAACTCTGGAGAGTCGTCGTCGGCGAGCCGAGCCGTTCGGCGCCGGTCGTGGGCGGCGAGCGCGTCTTTTTTGTGACGAATTCCAACCGCACCATCGCGCTCTCCGCGCTCAGCGGCGAAGTCCTCTGGACGCACACGAGCGCGCTGCAGCAGGTCTTTGTCTCTTACAGCGCGCCGCCGGGACTGCACGGCTCAAGCCTCATCATTCCGGCGACCACGGGCGAGTTCATCGCTCTCGTCGCCGACAGCGGCCTTGAACTCTGGGCGGAACAGCCGCTCGGCGACACTTCCGAACTCGGATTTCGCGCGCCGGCGATGCCTGTGATGAGCGGTACGCAGGCGATACTTCTCGGCCCCACGGGACTCGCGGTCGTGGAACTTTCAACGGGCTTCGTCTCGTGGGAGGTTGATGTCAAAGGCGAACAGCAGCCGTGGGTCGCGGGTTCGCATGTGTTCGTGCCGTACCGCGACACCCTCGTCGCCCTGCGCCGCGAGGACGGCGCCGTCCGATGGATTTCAACGCTTGCGAGCGACGCCGGCGGCGCGCCGACATGGTTTTCGCCGCGCCTTGTTGAGGACGGCATTCTGATGCTGTCGTCGTCCGGCGACCTGCGGCTCATCAGCCCCGAAGACGGCGCCGAACTTCATCGCGGACGCTTGAGTCGCGCGCCGTTGTCGCCGCCTGTGATTGCGGGCGAGATGCTTTTTTATTCCACTGCCGATGGTCGGCTTGTCGCCATGCGCTGAGGCTGGAGTGAGAGATGTTTCGCATCGCGCTGGCCGGACGACCCAATGTCGGCAAGTCGTCCTTGTTCAATCGGCTTTTGTCGCGCCCGCTCTCGCTCGTTGAGGACACTCCCGGCGTCACGCGCGACTGGATCAGCGGCGTCGCCCTGCTGAACGGACATGAAGTAGAACTTGTTGACACCGCCGGCCTTCGCGGTTCCGGCGGACGCCGCGGCGCTGATGCCGCCGCCGGTCTGGAGCGCGACATTCAGGATTACAACCTGGCGGCGTGCCGCGAGGCTGACTTGATATGGTTTCTTGTGGATGCGCGCGCGGGTTTGCTGCCTGAGGACGCGGCTTTGGCGCGCGAGTTGCGACGGCTGAATGTGCCGATTTTGCTGGTGTTGAACAAGTCTGAGAACGAGCGGCTTGCGCGCGCGTTTTCTGACGAGGCGACGGCGCTTGGTTTCGGCGAGGGAGTGATGGTGTCGTCGGCGCATGGTCTGGGGATTTCGGATCTGGCGGACGCGACATTGGAGAGGGCAGGGGATGGCTTAACGGCGACAAAAACGGCGCCGGAAAATGTGACGGAAACGGTGACGGAAACGGTGACAGAAACGGCGCCCGAAAAAACGGCGGCGGCGGGTGACGAGTCAGGTGACGAGTCGGGAGACAAGTCTGGGGTCAGGGCTGGAGTGAAGGCGGTGATTGGCCGTCCGAATGTGGGCAAGTCTACATTAGTGAATGCGTTGCTTGGGAGCGAGCGTTTGCTGGTGAGCGAGATTGCCGGAACGACGCGCGATGCGATTTCGGTTGAGGTTGGTTCTGGTGTTGGCAGTCTTGTGGACACGGCGGGTTTGCGGAAGCGCGCGCGGGTGTCCGGGGTATTGGAGCGGCTGGCTGGCGGACGCAGTATTGCGGCGCTTGGCGATGCCGAGCAGGTCTGGCTTGTTGTGGATGCGACGCTTGGTGTTGAGAAGCAGGATTTGATTTTGGCGTCGCGTGTTATCCGCGAGGGACGATCTTTGGTGGTGGTGGTGAACAAGTGTGATTGCGTGGCGTCGTATGAGGCGGCGCGGCTGGACGCGGAGGAGCGGCTGGCGCGTTCGTTGTCGCAGGCGCGCGGGGTGGCTGTGGTGGCGGTGTCGGCGCGCGAGGGACGTGATCTGGATATTTTAGTTGAGCGTTCTCGCGGAGCGGGTGTGGCGTGGAATCGGCGTGTTTCTACGGGGGCGTTGAATCGGTGGTTGCGGGCGACGGTTGAGGAGCATCCGCCGCCGTCGTTTTCCGGACGGGCGGCGCGGATTAAGTATATAACGCAGTACAAGGCGCGTCCGCCGAGTTTTATGGTGTCGTGTTCCGGACGCTTGCCGCGTTCGTATGTGCGGTATCTGGAGAATCGCCTGCGTGCGGAGTTTGACTTGCATGGTGTCCCCCTCCGCCTGTCGTTTTCCAAGGGACAGACGAAGCACGATCTTCGGCATTAGTGGGCGTTTAACTAAGAAAGTCACGATGTTGGCTCAAGCGAGCGATGCCAGCAGATGGGTGCGGGCTAGCCCGCAAAAAAAATTAAAAAATTAATCGGACTATTTAAGGGGTCAATTAAATAAATTGCTTTTCATTAATTAAATAATAGACA
>JALCBB010000088.1 GCA_028066985.1 Alphaproteobacteria bacterium | reverse complement strand
AATTGTCTATTTAATTTTAATTTTTTTTGCGGGCTAGCCCGCACCCATTAGTTGGTGCCGCTCACTTGAGCCAACACCGTGAATGTCTTAATCAAACTCCCACTAATGCCAAATGCTGAACGCCGATTTAATTGACAGCATTAATTGTCTAACTAGTAACAGAACACATCACTTTTTAACACATTAATTGTCTATTATTTAATTAATGAAAAACAATTTATTTAATTGACCCCTTAAATTGTCTATTTAATTTTAATTTTTTTTGCGGGCTAGCCCGCACCCATCTGCTGGCATCGCTCGCTTGAGCCGGCATCGTGAATGTCTTAGTCAAAGTCTTACTAATGCCAAAGATTCTTTCTACGGAAATAAAAAATAAACTTGCCAAATAATACAAAACAATTTATTATCCCATCATCATGTACACCGCCGCCCCCACAGCCGAAATTAACCTCAATAAACTCTCCCAAAACTGGAACCTTCTCCGCCAGAACTCCAGCGCCACCATCGCCCCCGTCATCAAAACTAACGCCTACGGCTTCGGCACAAACCCCGTCTCGCAAACCCTCCACAAACAAGGCGCCCGCAACTTCTTCGTCTTCTCCACCAGCGAAGCCCTCGCCCTCCGTAAAAAATTCCCCCGAACCTGCATCATCCTCCTCGGCGGACTGCCCCACAACACCGCCCGCGACCTCATCGCAAATCGCCTCCTCCCCGCCATCAGCACCCTCGCCGAACTGGAAGAATGGCGCAACAACGCCAAAAAACTCAACACACAACTCCCCCTCGTCCTCCACTTTGACACCGGCCTCAACCGCTACGCCCTCACACCAACAGAAACAAAACTCATCACAAACAATCCCGACAAATACCTCGCAAACCTCGCGCCAGCACTCTGGATGAGCCACCTCATGTCATCCGAAAACCCCAGCGACCCCGCAAATCAACTCCAGAAAAAACGCTTTGAAACCATCACCAGAAAACTTCCCCCCGCACCACGCAGCCTCGCCAACTCCTGCGGCATCGCGCTCGGCGAAAAATGGCACTACGACCTCGCACGCGCCGGCGCCGCGCTCTACGGCATTGAAGGGCCGCGCGGAATACAGCGCGTCCTGCGCCTGCGCGCGCCCGTCATGCAAATCAAAGAACTCCGCAAAGGCGAAAGCATCGGATACAACGCGCTCTGGCTCGCACCCCGAAAAACCCGCATCGCCACCATCGCACTCGGATACGCCGACGGCCTCGCCCGCACCACGCCGCCAGGAACTCCGCTATGGTGCGACAACACCCCGCTGCCCATCCGCGGCAGAATCTCAATGGATATGGCGTCCGTTGAAATCAACAACGCCCCGCAACTCCAGGTCGGCTCGCTCGTTGATATCCTGCCGCCGCCCGCCGGCGCGACGCCCACCGAAATCCCTCCCCTCGCCTACACCCGAACCCTCACCTGCGAAATGGGAACTCGCCTCCGTCGCGTCTATCGCCAGAACGGAAAAAATCGTCCACAATAGGACACAATGAATACCGCAACCCGATACGCGCGGCACGGCGCACGCTTCGGCGGCGAAGGACTCCGCCTGACAGGCGCGCTGTCACTGCGATTCACCGCCGCGCTCGGACGACTCACCCTCTTCACAGGACGCATCCTCTCAGCAGTCGCGCCGCCCTGGTACGGACGCAACTTCGTCCGACAACTGATTGAAATAGGCTACTTCTCACTGCCCGTCGTCGGAATGACCGCGATCTTCACAGGAATGGTCCTCGCCCTGCAAAGCTACACCGGCTTCGCGCGCTTCTCCGCAGAAAGCGCGATACCGAATGTCGTCGTGGTCTCCATCACGCGCGAACTCGGCCCCGTGCTCGCCGGACTCATGGTCGCCGGACGGGTCGGCGCCGCAATGGCCGCAGAAATCGGCACAATGCGCGTCACCGAGCAAATAGACGCCCTGGAAGCACTGTCAACAGACCCCTTCCGATACCTCGTGCTGCCGCGCGTGCTCGCCGCCGTGCTCGTAATGCCGATCCTCGTCTTCATCGCCGACATCATCGGAGTCATGGGCGGATACTTCATCGCAACTCAACGCCTCGGATTCGCGTCAGGAAGCTACCTGCAGAATACCCTGGACTTCCTGGAATTCCAGGACGTCTTCTCCGGACTCGTGAAAGCCGCCGCGTTCGGATTCATCATCGCCCTGATGGGATGCTACCACGGCTACCGCTCGCGCGGCGGCGCGCAGGGAGTCGGCGCCGCCGCAACCTACGCGGTGGTGTCGGCGTCTATCCTGATACTGACCTTCAACTACCTGATCACCGAAATCTTCTTCGCGCAGTGACGGACGCGACCGACAACGCTCCGTCCGCGCCGCAAATTTCGGCGGAAGGACTTTTTCTGTCGTTCGGCAAGAAAGAAGTGCTGAAAAACTTCTCGCTGAACATAGGACGCGGCGAGTCGGTCGTTATCCTCGGGCGCTCCGGCTGCGGCAAGTCGGTGTTTCTGAAATGCCTCCTCGGACTCCTGCGCCCCGACGACGGAAAACTCTTCTGGCAGAACCGCGACCTCCTCAAAGAACGCGGCGCGCCCCGCGAACTGCGGCAGCGCATAGGAATGCTGTTTCAGTCATCGGCGCTCTTCGACTCGCTGACCGTGTGGGAAAATGTCGCCTTCGGACTCCTGGCGACAAAACGAATGAACCGCGCGGAGGCTTACGATGTCGCCATAGAGCGGCTCGCGGAAGTTGAACTGCCCCCAGAAACCGCGCTGCTCTCGCCGGCGGAACTGTCAGGCGGAATGAAAAAACGCGTCGGACTCGCAAGGGCAGTGGCGACGCGTCCCGAAATACTGCTCTTTGACGAGCCGACCTCGGGACTGGACCCGATCATGACGCGCATCATTGACGACCTCATCCTCGGCTCGGTCAAATCGCTCGGCGCGACCGCGATAACCGTCACGCACGACATGCAGAGCGCCGCGCGCATCGCCGACAGAGTGGCGCTCCTGCACGGCGGCAGCATCTGCTGGCAGGGCGGCGTTGACGCGCTCGCGGCGCCGGAAGACGCGGGCAATCCGTCGCTGCTGCAGTTCGTGCGCGGCGAAAGTCGCGGGCCGCTGGCGCTCAGCGCGGAGAAAGAGTGAAATGGCGCGCGCGCGCAGCGCTTATGTGTGTCAGGCGTGCGGCGGCGCGCATCCGCGCTGGCTCGGACGCTGCGAACACTGCGGCGAGTGGAACACGCTCGTAGAAGACGCGTCGGTTCCCGCAGGAGCAAAAAAGGCGACGCGCCCGGCGCGCGGCGTTGAATTCATCTCGCTGGCGGGAGAAGTCGCCGAGCCGTCGCGCCTCGTGACAACCGTAAGCGAGTTTGACCGCGTCACAGGCGGCGGACTCGTGCCCGGCTCGGTGACGCTCGTGGCGGGCGATCCCGGCGTGGGCAAGTCTACATTGCTGCTGCAGGTCGCGGCGCTTGCCGCGAACACAGGAGTGAAAGCCGCGTACATATCAGGCGAGGAAGCGGCGGAGCAGTTGCGCCTCCGCGCCTCGCGGCTCGGACTGACCGACGCGCCGCTCATGCTCGCCGCGACAACGGCTCTTTCGGGAGTGCTGTCGCGTCTTGATGGCGCGGACGCGCCGGCAATACTCATCTGCGACTCGATTCAGACAATGCACCTGGACGACCTCGAGTCGGCGCCCGGGTCGGTGTCGCAGGTGCGGAGTTCGGCGCAGGCGCTCGTGACACTGGCAAAAAAGCGCGGCATCGCCGTCGTGCTGGTCGGACATGTGACAAAAGACGGCATGCTCGCGGGGCCGAAAGTGCTGGAGCATCTCGTGGACACAGTTCTGTACTTTGAAGGCGAGCGCGGCGATCACTTTCGGATTTTGCGCGCGTATAAAAATCGCTTCGGCGCGGTCGACGAAATCGGCGTCTGGGAAATGACCGCCGAGGGGTTGTCGGAGTCGGGCAATCCGTCGGCGCTGTTTCTGGGGCGGCGCGAGTCCGCGGTCGCCGGCACATCGGTCTTCGCGGGGCTGGAGGGCAGTCGTCCGTTATTGGTTGAGGTGCAGGCGCTGGTCTCAACGGCGCCGTTCGGAGGCACGCCGCGCCGCGCCGTGGTCGGCTGGGAGGCTCGGCGACTCGCGCAGTTGCTCGCAGTGCTGGAGTCGCGCTGCGGACTGTTGTTCTCGGAGCGCGAGGTCTATCTGAACATCGCGGGCGGTCTGCGGATTCACGAGCCGGCGGCAGACCTCGCGGTGGCGACGGCATTAATATCAGCGCTGGAAGGCGTGGCGCTGCCGCTCGGCGCGGTGTTTTTCGGCGAGTTGTCGTTGTCGGGAGAGTTGCGCGCGGTGGCGAATGTGCCGGGGCGTCTGCGCGAGGCGCGGCGGCTGGGATTCGGCGAGGTGTGGATGCCTCCGCACGAAGGCGCGGCGGATGTGGCGTGTCGCGGCTTTTCGTATATACAGGAGGTCGCGGGCGCGATACGCGACCTGGAAGCCGGCGAGTCCGCGCCGCGGCGGCGCGCGCGAGTCGCGGCGGGGCATTGACGATGACAATTCCGGATCTGGTCGTGCTGGGACTGCTGTTGTCGACAAGCCTGCTCGGTTTGTCGCGCGGACTGGTGCGCACGATCTTGAATCTGGTCGCGTGGGTGGTGGCTATCGGATTCACGCTGACAATACGCGACGCGGCGAACGAGTATTTCGCGCCGTATTTCGACTCGCGGATCACGACGGACATCGTGTCGCTGACAGTGCCGTTTATTGTGCTGCTGGTGTTCCTGCAGTTTCTGTTCGGATTTCTGGTGAGGGGAGTTCACCGGCTGCTGCCTCCGCAGATTGATCATGGTCTGGGTCTGCTGTTCGGATTTTTGTTCGGCGTGGTGGTGCTGGCGATTTTGTGGATCGTGATTGAGGATTTCGCGTCCGACCTGCTTGAGAGCGAGGTCGCGCAGCGGTCGCGGACGCTGCCGTATGTCGCGCGTTCGGCGGAGCCGGTGCGGGGATGGCTTGAGCGTGTTTTGCCGGAGGCGTTGTCTCTGCCGGAGGGCGAGGCGGAGACGGTGACGGTCGCGGAAGAGCAGGCGGTGTTTGTGTCGCAGGCGCTGGGGGTGGTGTCGCGGGCGCGGGCGGCGACGCGCGCGGGCGGGTTGTCATCGGAGGAATTGGCGGCGTTGCTGGAGGATTTGACGGTGTTGAGCGAGAGGTTCGGCGAGAGCGGCGACGAGCAGGTCGCGGGTTTGCTGTTGCTGGAGTTGCGCGGGACTGATGTGTCCGGCGGTGAGGGTGATGGCGGCGCGGTTGGCGAGGTGCGGCGTTTGCTGGATGTGTTGAGGGGGGATGTCGAGGCTTTACAGTCTCCCTAATTTAATTAAGAGACAAACGAAGCACCGTCTCTGGCATTAGCGGGAGTCTGACTAAGACATTCACGATGTTGGCTCAAGCGAGCGATGCCGGCAGATGGGTGCGGGCTAGCCCGCAAAAAAATAAAAATTAAAAGAAAATAATTTATTTAATTGACACCATTAATTGTCTATTAATAATTAACAGAATAAATTATTTTTGACCCCTTAAATAGTCCATTTAATCTTTAATTTATTTTTTTGCAGGCAGCGCCTGCGGGCAGTGGCGAGCCGCCACGGGCATAAGCGGGTGCTGTTCGCTTGAGCCGACACCTTAAGAGTCTAAATTTCACGCCCACTAATGCCAAAGGCTGTGCTTCGTCCGTCTCCTAATTAACGCCCGCTAATGCCAAATATTGCTCTTACGGGGCGTTGTGCTATAATCAACGCGAGGAAACGGATGGCAAACAAAGCGCCGTGATTTTTGACATCTTCATCGCCGTCTTTCTAATGATCGCCGCCCTGTACGGACTCTGGCAGGGTCTCGCGCGGACATTATTGCTGTTGCTTCTGCTTTGCATCGCCGTCTACGCGACGATTCTTCCGCACGCCCTGCCGTCCGATAACCCCCTCGCCGCCCTCGCAACAATAGAAACATGGCTCCTGTTCCTCGTCGCGCTGATGGCGTCATGGGGAGTGTGCCTGTTCCTTGCCGGCCGCTTTCGTCCCCTCTTTCGCGGCGCGGCGGAACGGCGCGGTCTGCGATACGAACTGCATAACTTCGCAAGCATGGGCGCGGGCGCCGTCCTCGGACTGCTCGCGCTAATCCTGTCGTGGTTCGCGATTCAATCCTACTCGCCCTCGCTGGCGCGCGCGGAATACCTGAATTCATCGCGCGTCTACGGATACTTCGTGAGTCGCGTAGTCCTGCCGACGCACGAAGTACTGCTCGCGTCATTGCCCGAAGGAACGCGCCTGCCGTCGCTGTGGTCGCTGCCGCGTCAGTCGGAAAAAGGAATTGAATTGCGCCTGGACAGCGGGAAAAAAATCGTCCTGCCCCTGCGCGAAGACGGCACGCTCGCGACAGAAATCCAAACACCGGGCGAGAACGAGGCGTCCGTGAATTCGGACGAAAGCCCGGGCGAAATCCTCGGCGACGATGTGTACGGCCGCGCGCTGCGAGACTCGTACGAATCCGCAGAGGGCGAAAACGAAATTGACAAGGCGCTGGATCAGTTCATCAACATCAGAACACGAGGCGTGAAGGCAGTGTCGCCCGGCGTGAGGCTGGATGCTCCCGACGAGCCGGAGGTCGGCGAGGTTGATGTCGGCAGGTATCAGCGCTCGGTCGGCGACGCGCTGGATAAACTGCGCGGCGACTCGGCAAGCGGCCCCGGCAGCACAGAGCGCTACGAAGAGTCGGTGCAGGACGCGCTGAAAACCCTGGACGCCATAGACGGCGGCGGGTCGCCGTGATGTCGGCGGACGCGAGGGTTGCGCTGGTGACGGGCGCGTCCCGCGGTCTGGGGCGGGCGGTCGCGGAGCGGCTCGGCGCGCGCGGCTATCATGTGTACGCGGTGGCGCGCACGGTCGGCGGGCTTGAAGAGTTGGACGATGTTATTCGCGGCGGCGGCGGCGCGGCGACTTTGGTTCCGTTTGATCTGGGTCTGGCGGAGGAGCCGGATCCTTTGCCGGGGCTGGCGGCGAAGATCATGGAGCGGCACGGGTGTCTGAATGTGATGTTTGGCGCGGCGGGAGTGATGCCGCCGCATAGTCCGGTGTCGCATCAGGGCGGCGATGACTGGGAGCGCGCGCTGCGTGTGAATCTGGGCGCGGCGCGGCGGCTGGTTTGTCATTTTGAGGGTTTGCTGCGGCGCGGTTCGCGTCCGCGCGCGTTTTTTGTCGGAGACGCGATGGCGAGCGAGGGGCGGGCGTATATTTCGGCGTATGGGGTTTCTAAGGTTGCGATGGAGCATTTGATTTGCGCGTGGGGGCGTGAGTTGCGCGGTTCGGGTGTGAAGGCGGCGGTGGTGTATCCGCCGATTTTTCGGAGTAATTTGCGGCGTCTGGGTTTTCCGGGCGAGGATCAGGGCGGATATGTGACGGCGGCGGAGGTGGCGGATGTGTTTATGGGTGTGATGGACGATGATGACTTTGAGAGCGGCGACAAAATTAATCTTAAAAATTAAATTAAAAAGAAATTAATCTCTTTAATTAACCCCATTAATTGTCTAACTAGTAACAGAACACATCACTTTTTAACACATT
>JALCBB010000087.1 GCA_028066985.1 Alphaproteobacteria bacterium | reverse complement strand
ATTAAATCGGCGTTCAGCCTCTGGCATTAGTGGGCGTTTGACTAAGACATTCACGCTGTTGGCTCAAGCGAGCGGTGCCAACTGATGCCCGCAGGCGCTGCCTGCAAAAAATAAATTAAAGATTAATTGACTGTTAAAGAGACAACAAAGGGCGGTATCTGGCATTAGTGGGAGTTTAACTAAGACATTAACGGTGTTGGCTCAAGCGAACTGTACCAACTTATGCCTGTCGGCGCTGCCGACAAAAAAATTAAAAAATGATTGACTATGCGGGGCGTTTGCGTTTATAGTGGAGTCACAAGGAAGGCGACCCCCACCGATGGAGACATTCTACTCAGAGCATCATTCGCTCCACGCGCCGTCCGGCGAACTTGCCGGAGGCGTTGAGGTGCCGCCGTTCGAGTCTCCCGAGCGTGCCGAGCGAGTGCTTGCGGCGGTGCGGGCGCTTGATCTCGGCGCGGTACGCGCCGCCGAGGACTTCGGCGAGGAGGCGATATTGCGCGTTCACTCCGCCGACTACATTGAGTTTCTGAAGACGATCTGGCGTGACTGGCGCGCGTCCGGCCGCGCGGGCGATGTACAGCCGACGGTGTGGCAGTCGCGCTCCATGCCCGGACGCGTGGCTGCCCCGCGCGATCCTGACGGACGCGCCGGCTACTATGCTTTGGCTGGCGAGACGCGCATTGTGTCTGGCACCTGGGAGGCGGCGTACTGGTCGGCGCAGGCGGCTTTGAGCGGCGTCCGCGCTTTGGGGGGCGGAGCGAGTTCGGCGTTCGGCTTGTGCCGTCCGCCTGGACACCATGCGTCGCGCGATCAGTTTGGCGGTTATTGTTTTGTGAACAACGCGGCGGTGTCGGCGGACGCGTTGCGCGCGATGGGAGTCGAGCGTGTAGCGATTCTGGACATTGATTTTCATCATGGCAATGGCACGCAGCAGATTTTTTACGAGCGCGGCGATGTATATTATGTGTCGTTGCATGGAGATCCGGAGGAGACCTTTCCGAATTTCCTGGGTTACGCGGACGAAACAGGGCGCGGCGACGGCGAGGGTTTTAATCTGAATTTTCCGTATCCGAGCGGGACGGCGTGGAATTTGTGGCAGGGCGGATTGAACGAGGCGTGTCGCGTGATTGGAGAGTATGGCGCGGGCGCGTTGGTGGTGTCATTGGGTGTGGACACATTTCACAACGATCCGATTTCGTTTTTTCGTTTGCGCAGCGATGACTATCTTGAGGTCGGACGTATTTTGTCGCGTTTGCGTCTGCCGACTTTATTTTTGCTTGAGGGCGGTTATGATCTGGAGGCGTTGGGTCTGAATGTGGGCAATGTGTTGCGTAGTTTTGAGGAGGAGTCCCGCCTGTCCTGACCCTCTCCTTAACGGCGCCCGTTTTTCGGGTTTTCTGCGATCTTTTGTGTTTATTCACGGACATTTCTGGAGTTTGCCGCGGGCTAACCTTCTCATTGACGGCGCCCGTTTTCCCTAGTTTTCTGCGGTCTTTCGGGGTTATTCGCGGGTGTTTTTGGAGTTTTCCACAGACAAATTGAGGCACCGGGACGGCGCCCGCTTTTTTGATTTTTCCACAGATAATTTAGGCGGGGGGTTGCGGAGGCTTAATTTGGTGCTATACTCCCCTCAAGTTCAGTTCCTTGTCCTTGGTTCCCACCCGTTTCAGGAAATCCCCCAATGTCAGAAGACAACAACGGCAACGACTTGGAAAATCAAGCTCGTGACTTGGTGAAACAGGCCAATGAAGCGCTCAAGCAGGGCGATTATGATGCTGCGATGGTCCTCTATACTAGAGCAATTGAGGTTGGGCAGGATGACAGTAAAGCCATAGCTTATATGAATCGTGGTGCGTTGTTTTATGAGAAAGGGAAGGCTGACCGAGCTATCGAAGATCACAACAGAGCAATCGAGTTAAGCCCTGACTTCTCTGAGGCGTACATCAGTCGTGGAAACGCGTACTCGAAGAGGGGCGACCATGATCTGGCCATTGCAGACTACAGCAAGGCGATTGATATAAATTCTGACGATGCTCATGCATACGC
This sequence comes from Alphaproteobacteria bacterium, assembly GCA_028066985.1. GTDB lineage: Bacteria > Pseudomonadota > Alphaproteobacteria > JALCBB01 > JALCBB01 > JALCBB01. The sequence continues at coordinate 5,714 of JALCBB010000087.1, read as the reverse complement.
CAATCGCGGGGGGGCTTACGCGAGAAAAGGAGAGTATGATCTTGCCATTCAGGATTTTAACAAGGCGATTGATATAGAGCCTGGAATTGCTGTCGCCTATTTCAATCGCGGGGTATACTATGCTCATAAATGGGATTTTGATCGTGCCATTGAAGAATATACTGAAGCCATCAAGGCAAAACCGAATTACATTGATGCGTACATCAATCGTGGAAGCGTCTTTCACGAAATGGGGAAGCATGACCTCGCTATTGAGGATTACAGCAAGGCGCTTGAGATACATCCCGACCTTGCCATCGCGTACAACAACCGTGGTAATGCTTACGCAGACAAAGGAGAAAGTGAGCGCGCCATTGAAGATCTCAGCAGGGCAATTGCGCTGGAGCCCAGACTCGCTCAAGCATATAACAACCGCGGAAATGCCCGCGGTTCCATGGGTGATATTGACCGCGCCATCGAAGACTTTAATCAGGCGATTGAAATAAATCCCTGGTACTTTGAAGCATACAGCAATCGCGGGAACGCCTACAGCAGAAAGGGCGAGCATGGTCGCGCCATTGCGGACCTCAGCAAGGCGATTGAAATAAAACCTGATTTTGTTGAGGCATTTCACAATCGCGCAATAGCGATGGCGCAAATAGAGGCGCAGAAAGCCGCCGATGAGTATAAGAGGCAGTACGAAGAGCGGTTAACTGCGGCTTTGGCAGAGCAGGAAGAGTCCATCAGGAAAACTTTTGGCACGCTCAAGCCGGAGGAAATGCTCCGGCACTATGAGGAGCGCGCGAAAGAGTACGAGAGCAGGGTGAAGAAGGAGCGCCCTGAAACAAGGGAATACGCCGAGAGACTGCCGTGGCGTCTGATCGGGTATTTTCTCGGCTTCGCTTTTCTCTATTTTGCACTGCTCTGCATCGTTGCTATCTGCGCCTCTTTAATTGGCCCAGGGAGCGGGTTTGGCTTCGGCGCGACCATTATACTTCCCTTGACGCTTGGCTTCGTATTAATTGCCTATCCGCTGGTCAGCGAGTTGCGCCGTCGTAGGGAAGAGGATCGCCTGAACGAAGTATGCGCCGAGGACAGCCGGCGCAAAGGGTTCATTGCGGGCTACATGCTCGCCCACGAAGACAAGGAAACCCGTGACAAGGCAATCGCTGAATTCCAGAAACACCTTGGCGACAAGAGCGCCGCCGAGTTCTTGTCCGGATGGGGAAAACCTGCGAAAGACGATGGCACGGTCTCGCTGAAGAACATCCTTGAGGCAACCCCCTTGGGGCAGTCCGGAAAAGACGATGAGTCTTAACCCCAAGATTCTGCTATAGTGGCTCAGGAAGGAACCCCCGATGCCAGAAAACAACCACAAAGACGACCTGCAAGCCCGCGCGAACGAACTGTTGGAGCGGGCCGAAGAGGCGATCGAGCGGAGCGACTTTGACCGCGCGACAGCCCTCTGCACCGAGGCGATCGGGCTGAACTCCGATAATTACCAGGCGTACCACATGCGCGGAGTGTGTCGCGTGGAGAGGGGCAAGCACGACGCCGGAGTGAATCTCCGCAGCAAGGTGCTGAAACTTGATCCGACGATAATGAAGGGCGAGTATGAACTCGCCATCGAGGACTTCAACAAGGCGCTTGAGATAGCCATGTATTACCCCAGGGCGTATCACAGCCGCGGGCTGGCGTATATGCTGAAGGGCGACTTTGACCGCGCCGTCGCGGACTTCACTGAAGCAATTGAATATAATCCCGACAACGCCGATGCCTACCGCGACCGGGCAATAGCCTACATCCTGAAGGGAGAGACCGCTCTCGCCATTAAAGATTACAGCGAGGCGATGGAGTTGACAACGACTCCGAACACGCCCCGCCCGCCCTCTTGGAGCTTCTATTTGAGAGATGTCAGAGAGCGGCGCGAGCAAGACAAATAATGTGATTTGCGCCTTGGCGAATCGCGCAAAAGGATGTAGCGTATCTGAGTGAAAAGGGAGTAGGTGGCAGCCAGATGTCGAATCAATCACACACAAACAGGCTCTACTACGGAGACTGCCTGACCGTCATGCGCGGCATGCGGCCCGGGAGCATTGACTTGATCTACCTTGACCCGCCGTTCAATTCGGCGCGCAGCTACAACGCGATCTACAAGGACGAAACGGGGCGCCCGCTCCCCGACCAGATCGAGGCTTTCTGCGACACCTGGCAGATGGACGAAGAACGGGCGAGAGCGATACGCGGGCTTCCCGTGCTGATGCGACAGGGCGGCATCAGCGACGAGGCGACGGAATTCTGGCGGCTGCTGATGAACGCCCTGGAGAGAACTCAGCCGACCATGCTGGCGTATCTGTCTTACATGGCCGAGCGGCTTCTGGCGATGAAGCCGTTGCTGAAGAAGACCGGCAGCGTCTACCTGCACTGCGACCCGACCGCGAGTCACTACATCAAGGTGATGATGGACACGATCTTCGGTCACAACAACTACCGAAACGAGATCATCTGGGGCTATCGCACGGGCGGAGTGAGCAAGAACTACTGGCCGCGAAAGCACGATGTCCTGCTTGTGTACGGCGCGACCGAAACGGCGAAGAAGGTCACGACTCACAACCCGCTGCAGGAGCGCATTTACTACGATGTCAACTTCATGGGAACCTGCAAATGGGACGACGCCCGGAAGAAGTGGTACGCGGATGTCTATGTGCGCGATGTCTGGGACGACGACACGATTAAGGCTGTCCTTAACATGTCGTCCGAGCGGATGGGCTATGCCACGCAGAAGCCTGTCGCTCTGCTGGAGCGCATCATCGGGACTTCCAGCAAAAAGGGCGACGTCGTGTTTGATCCGTTCTGCGGATGCGCCACGACCATTGAGGCGGCGCACAAGTTGAATCGCGGCTGGATCGGGATTGACATAGCGATTCACGCTGTGAAGCGTGTTTCGTCGGTGCGCCTGAAGGATCGTCTGGGTCTCGTTGAGGGCAAGGACTATTTCATTGAGGGCATCCCGCTGAGCGTGGAGGGCGCGCGCGACTTGTGGGAGAGGGACAAGTATCACTTCCAGAAATGGGCGGTTGAGCAGGTGGACGGCTTTGTCACCGACAGGCGAACTGCGGACGGCGGCATTGACGGGCGGCTGTATTTCACCATGAGCGGCAAGGGCGGGGATTATTTGTCGAGCATGGTGCTGGAGGTGAAGGGCGGCGGCGTTGGCATTGGCGATGTCCGTGGTTTGCGCGGCGTGCTGGAGCGTGATGACGCCGCGATGGCGGGCTTGATTGTGATGGAGCCGTTGGGTGACAGACAGGCGGCGAATTTCCATCGTGAGATGGCGCAGGCCGGAGACATTGAGGTGAACGGCGTGAAGTATGCCCGCATGCAGATGCTGTCGGTTGCGGAGATACTGGAGGGCAGGCGTTTTGACACGCCCAGCCGTGTGGCGGGACGCGGTGAGAAGCAGCCGGTTCTGCCCGGATCGACGACCACAAAATCTTCGTAGTCGCCCGCCTTGAAAACGCGGACGCCCGTCCCTATATAACTTTCGAAAAAAGCGGAGTTGGAGGCGCCCCCTTTCTGCGTCTTCTGCTGCTGGCCTCCCCTGCCGCGATGTTTCGCGCGATGAGGACGCCGAAGGCGTCCCACGCCGCCCGCAGGGCGGCAAACATTAACCCCGCCCCCAATTGTTTCGCGCGAAACATTAAGACCCGCCAGGGCGCGATCTTTGGCATTAGTGAGCGTGGACTTTAGACTCTTAAGGTGTCGGCTCAAGCGAACCGCACCCACTGATGCCTGCGGGCGCTGCCCGCAAAAAATTAAAATTTAATGATTTTTTTAATGTTTCGCGTGAAACATTGGACAAACAAGGGTGCCGCCCCCGCATGTTTCGCGCGAAACATCCGGGCGTTGCCGACAAAAAACGCACTAAAACTCCACGGGCGGCAGGGAGGGCTTGCCCAGTATAAAATCCGCCGCGCGCTCCCCCACCAGCAGACTCGGAGCATTAATATTCCCGTTCGTGATCCGCGGAAATATTGAGCTGTCCACAACGCGCAGCCCTTCCACCCCGACAACCCGACACTCCGCGTCCACCACTGTCGCCGCGTCGTCCGCGGCGCCCATCCGGCATGTGCCGCACGGATGATACGCGCTCTCCACCGCCGTGCTGATGAATTCGTCGAGCGCGGCGTCGCTCTGCGCGTCTTCGCCCGGACTCAGTTCGCGCCCGCGATAGGGAGCGAACGCGTCCTGCCCGAAAATTTCGCGCGTCAGACGGATGCACCGCCGAAAGAGCCGCCAGTCGTCGGCCGCGCTCATGTAGTTGAACAGGATACTCGGCGCCGCGCGCGGGTCCGGCGAGGCGAGGCGCACGCGTCCGCGGCTTGCGGAGCGCATCGGCCCGACATGCGCCTGGAAGCCGTGTTCGTCTGCGGCGCCGGCGCCGTCGTAGCGCACGGCGAGCGGCAGGAAGTGAAATTGAATATCGGGGTACGCGGCGTCTTCGCCCGACCGTACGAACCCTCCGCTTTCAAACTGATTGGACGCCCCCGGCCCTGTCTTGAACAGCAGCCACCGCGCGCCGACGCGCGCCTTGCCGAGCGGGTTCCAGTGGCGATACAGGGTCACCGGCTGCGGACATGCGCGCTGCACATAGAGTTCCAGGTGATCCTGGAGGTTGCCGCCGACGCCGGGCTTGTCGGCGATGACATTGATGCCGTGCTCGCGCAGGTGTTCGCCGGGCCCGATCCCCGACAGCATCAGCAACTTCGGAGAGTTGATTGCCGACGCGCTTACGATCACTTCGCGGCGTGCGCGCACGACTTTGATCTGTCCGCCGCGTTCAACTTCGACGCCGACGGCGCGTCCATTTTCGGTGATGATGCGTCGGGCGAGGCATTTGTAGAGCGCGCAGTTTTTGCGTTTCAGGGCGGGCTTTAAATACGCGCTTGCGGCTGACCAGCGCCGTCCGCGCCACACGGTTTGTTCCAGCGGACCGAATCCTTCCTGGTCGGCGCCGTTGTAGTCGGGGTTGCGCGGGAATCCTGCCTGCACGCCTGCGGACACGAAGACTTCGTTCAGCGGATTTTCCCAGTCGCCGCGCCCGACATGCATCGGCCCGTTGGCGCCGCGCCATTTTGGGTTGCCGCCGTGTTTGCCGCCGTGCCAGTTTTCCATCCGCATGTAGTAGGGCAGGACATCGTTGTATCCCCATCCTTTCGCGCCGTTTGCTTCCCAGAAGTTGAAGTCTTCGCGGTGTCCGCGCACGAAGACCATTCCGTTGATTGACGATGATCCTCCGATGACTTTGCCGCGCGGACATGCGAGTTGTCTGCCGCCGAGGTGCGGTTCGGGATCGGTTTTGAGGCCCCAGTCGTAGCGGCGTGTATTCATGGGGATGCTGAGCGCGCCGGGCATTTGTATGAGCGGACTTGTGTCGCCGCCGCCGTATTCCAGCGCGATGACGGAGTTCTGCCCGTCTTCGGAGAGTCGGTGGGCGAGTGTTGATCCTGCTGATCCTGCGCCGATGATGATGAAGTCGGCTTCCATGTTTTTCCTGTTTATTATTTTGGCGGATTTTGAGTTTGGCACTTATGGGGTTGTGGAGTCAATTGGGGGGCGCCTGTAATTTGTTCCACGGGATGCATTGACCCTGCCGCGTTTTTCGTGATTTAAGAGACAGCGAAGCACCGCCTCCGGCATTAATGGGAGATTGACCGAGACAGTCACGGCGTTGG
>JALCBB010000086.1 GCA_028066985.1 Alphaproteobacteria bacterium | reverse complement strand
TTTATTTTTTGCGGGCTAGCCCGCACCCGTCTGCCGGCATCGCTCGCTTGAGCCAGCATTGTTAATGTCTAAATCTAACTCCCACTAATGCCAAATATCGCACTTCGTTGTCTCCTGACTAAAGCGTCCGCGAATTGGACAATTAAGGCATTAAACGCTATTCATAAATCGTCATGCGCAACACCAAAATCCTCGCCGTCGCCGTCGCCGCCGTCGCCATCACCCTCGGCGCAAACCCCGCCCATGCCCAGCTCCGCGTAGATGTAGAAAGCGGCTTCTTCTCGCCGCTCCCCATCGCCATTCCGCCCTTCCACGACCCCGGCACCCTCGGACTCGGAAACCAGATCGCCGCCGTCACCGCCTCCGACCTGGAACGCTCCGGTCTCTTCAAACCCGCCAGCCCCGCCGCCTTCCTCCAGACCACCGAATCCCTCGCCCGCGGTCCCCGCTTCGGCGACTGGAGACTCATTGACGCGCAACTCCTCCTCGTCGGCAGCATCACCCCCGCCAGCGAAGGCAGATTCCGCGCCGAGTTCCGTCTCTACGACACTCTCAGCGAAAGCCAGATGCTCGCCCTCGCCTTCACGAGCGAACACTCCAACTGGCGGCGCGTCTCGCACCTCATCGCCGACCGCATCTACTCGCGCGTCCTCGGCGAAGAAGGATACTTCGACTCGCGGATCGTCTATGTCTCCGAAACCGGAAGCCAGGCGAACCCGCAAAAACGCCTCGCCATCATGGATCAGGACGGACACAACCACAGATTCCTCACCGACGGCTCCAGTCTCGTTCTCACGCCGCGCTTCTCGCCCGACGGCACGCAACTTGTCTATCTCTCCTTCGCGGCGGAAACCCCGCGCGTCCATCTCTACGACCTCCGCACGCGCCGCGAGACGCTCCTCGGCGACTTCCCCGGAATGAGTTTCGCGCCGCGCTTCTCGCCCGACGGCTCCATGGTCGTGATGGCGCGCGCCGAAGCCGGCAACTCCGACATCTACACGATGAATCTGCGCACGCGGAGTCTGCGGAGACTCACCACGCATCCGGCGATTGACACCTCGCCGCACTTCAGTCCCGACGGAACGCAGGTCGTCTTCAACTCCGACCGCGGCGGCAAGCAGCAGATCTACATGATGGACACCGACGGCGGAAACATCCGCCGCGTCTCCTTCGGCAAAGGACGCTACGCCACGCCGGTGTGGTCGCCGCGCGGCGACCTGCTCGCGTTCACGCGGATCTACAAAGGAGTTTTTTATGTCGGCGTGATGCGTCCCGACGGCAGCGGCGAGCGCATGCTCGCGCGCGGTTTTTCGGTTGAGGCGCCGTCGTGGTCGCCGAACGGACGCGTCATTTCCTACTTCAAGGAGGAGCGCGCCTCAAACGACGGACAGCAGAAAAGCCGTCTGTATTCCATTGATGTCAGCGGCTACAACGAGCGACAGATTCCGACTCCGCTTGAGGCGTCGGATCCGTCGTGGTCGCCGCTGAATCCGTGAAAATTCGGGAATTTGCGGAAATTCGGCGAAATTTCGGTCAAATTGACGGAAAATTCGCCGTTTTTACGCGATTTTGACGAGAAATTCCCGCGACTCGGCGCGGAAAATCGCTGAAACGGCACCGGTTTTTTGTTGTCCGCGACGCCGAAATTGACGGCGACCCCCTATTGATTTAACAGCGCGACTGCCTGTATACTCCCTGCGAGACACGGCGCGAGGACGCCCCGGCCGACACGCGTCAGAAACGGCGGCGGGCCGCGCCGGTGTTTCGCGTCTTGTTTTGTAAGCGTTCGCGCGCGTGACTTTTTGTGCGGCGATGGCGCCGTCCGGGGGGAAAGCGAGCGACACCTGTCGTCTTAGGGGCGACCTGCCCGGCTCCGCGACCGCGGCGGGCGACCGCAATCAGGGAGATGAGGATCATACTATGTCGTCTTGGAAAATTTTAACCGTTGCGGTGCTCGCCGTGTTTCTCACCGCGGGATGCGCGCAGAGAGCCGACGAAGCCGCGACATCCGCGTCGTCTTCGGCGAGTTCGTCGGGCGGTTCGTCGTCGGGCGCGAGCGCGGCGCCGGCTCAGGTAGAGGCGGGATCGCAGGAGGACCTCGTGGTCTCGGTCGGCGATCGTGTTTTCTTTGATTTTGATTCGAGCGCGATCCGCGCCGATCAGGAACTCGCGCTTGACAGGCTCATCGCCTGGCTGGACACGAACAGTTCGGCGCGGCTGCTGCTTGAGGGTCATGCTGACGAGCGCGGCACGACCGAGTACAACTTGTCGCTTGGCGAGCGGCGCGCGAATTCGGTGCGCGAGTATCTGATCGCGGGCGGGGTTGCGGGCGCGCGTTTGCAGACGGTTTCGTATGGCGAGGAGCGCGCGGCGGTTCTTGGTTCCAACGAGAATTCCTGGGCTCAGAATCGGCGCAGTCAGTTCCGCGTCCGTTAGGGCGCGCGGGCGGGCGGCGCGACGGGCGGACGGCTTGCCGTCGCCGAGGTTCTGCGCTCGCGGCGGACGGGGGGATGCAGTCACGGAGCGGAGCGTGTCCCGGATCATGAGCAGAGAGATCGGTGAAAAGACGACAGAAGAAGGCGGGCGCGTTCGCCGTCCCGCTTCTGTGCTGTGGAGAGTCCCGTGAGAGCCAGCCTTTCCACCAGTAAGCGCGGACTTTGCACGCGCCGTGACAGCCGCTCCTGCTGGCAACACCAACTTATGCCCGCGGGCGCCGCCCGCAAAAAAATTAAATGGACAGACAACGGGCGGCTGGTTCGTCTGTCCATTGTTTGTCTATTAAATTTTTTTTGCAGGCAGCGCCTGCGGGCGTCAGTGGGTGCGGTTCGCTTGAGCGGCTATCGTGAGAGTCTGAAATTCTCGCTCACTAATGCCAAATATCGCGCGCCGATTGACTCGTTGTCGTCGTCTGTTCTTAAAGAGACGACAAAAGGCGCCGCGCGTTTTTGTCGTCCTGCCTTTGTCGCCGTCTTTGTCGTCGCCGTCTTCGTTCCCGACATCGCCCGCGCACAGGAGACCGACGCCGCACAGGTCCTGCGCTCGCGCCTTGAAACCCTGGAGAACAAAGTCGCCGAACTCCAGCGCAGCGCCGCGCAGCCCCCGACCGCCGACACAAGCACCTCCTCCGCCGACAACACCTCCGCCCTCGCCGCCGCCGAAACCCTCGCCGCGCGCATTGACATCCTTGAGCGCAGCATCGCCTCGCTTCGCGCCGCCCAGGCAAACCGCGCCGCCGACAACGACGCCGACACCGCCGCCGCCGTCGCGGACGCCTCCGCCCTCGCCGGCGAAATCTCCGCCGAAGCCGCCGCCCGCGAAGAAGAAACAAGAGCCATCCGCGCCCGCCTCTTCACGCTTGAAGAACAACTCGCGACCCTCGCCGTCCCCGACGACCCCGCCGCGACAGATCCGAACGCCGCCGATCCGAACGCGTCCGCCGCCGCCGACACGCCGCCCTCCATTGAAGGCGACCTCCGCCCCTTCGTGCGGCAACTCGGCGAGATGGAACTCCTCCTCGCCAACCTGACCGGACGCGTTGAAGAACTCAGTTTCCGCGTCGCGCAACTTGAAAAAGACGCCGCCGAATTCTCCGCCGCGCCGCCCGGCGAGCCGGTCGTTGAGACTTCCGTTGACGGCGGCGAAGTCCGCACCCTCGGCACCATCTCCGCGACCACCCTTGAAGAGTCGGACGAGTCGCTCTCGGGAATCCGCGCCGGCGAAACCTCGGCGACCGCGACCGCGACGACCGAACTCGCGGCGCTGCCGGCGGCTCCGCAGACGGCGGCGACTCCGCGCGAGCAGTACGACCGCGCCTTCGCGCTTCTGCGCGGCACGCAGTACGCCGAGGCAGAGGCGGAACTGCGTCTCTTCCTGGAGCGCTGGCCCGATGACGCCCTCGCGCCCAACGCCCGCTACTGGCTCGGCGAGACGCTTTATGTCCGCAAGGACTACCAGGCGGCGGCGCGCGTCTTCGCCGAGGGAGTTGATCAGGATCCCGAAGGTCCGAAGACGCCGGACAATCTCCTCAAACTCGGTCTTTCGTTCGCGTCTCTGGACGAGACCGACAAGGCGTGCCAGATACTGGCGAACCTCAGCCTGCGCTACGAGGACGCGCCCGAGACCATTCTGCGCCGTGCGGAAGTTGAGCAGAGTCGCATCGGCTGCGCGCCCTGAGGCGTCCGCGTTCCGCGCCCGGCTTGAGGAGGATTTCGCGCGCGCCTTCGCGCCGATGATCGCGGACGGCGCCCGTGTCGCGGTCGCGTTTTCGGGCGGCGCCGACAGCCTCGCCCTTCTGCTTCTCGCGCATAATTTTGCCGGCGGAAGCGGCGACCTTCTCGCCCTGACGGTTGATCACCGCCTGCGTCCTGAATCCGCGGACGAGGCGCGCCGCGCGGGCGAGATTGCGCGTGAGATCGGCGTTCGTCACCGTGTTCTGCGTCCTGCCGCCGCTCCTGACGCGGAGAGCGCCGTTGAGGAGCGCGCGCGCGAACTTCGCTATCGGCTTCTTGCCGCCGCGCTCGCCGAGGAGGGCGCGCTTCACCTGCTGGTCGCGCATACCCGCGATGATCAGATTGAGACGGTGCGTCTGCGGCTTGCGTCCGGCAGCGGCGCGGTCGGACTCGCCGCGATGTCGGAGCGTCGCGCGAGCAATGATCTGCGGATTTTGCGTCCGCTGCTTGCCTTTAGTCGCGCCGACCTTGCGTGTTATGTGGCGGCGCGCGGCTTTGAGCCTGTTGAGGATCCGAGCAATCGGGACACGCGATTTTTCCGCGCCGCCCTCCGTCACAGTAAGAGAGAGACGACTGAAGGGGAGACCTTTAACAGTCAGTCCTTTAATAAAGAGACAATTGAAGGCGAGACCTTTAACAGTCCATCGGCTGTCAAGGGGGAGGCTTTTAATAAGGAGACCTTTAATAGTCCCTCGGCTGTCACGGGGGAGACCTTTAATAAGGAGACAACTGAAGGCGCGCTTCGCAAAAGTCCCTCGGAAATCGCCGCCATCCACGCGCAAGCCGTCCATATCCGCCGCCGCCTTGAACAGGACGCCGCCCGCGCCCTCGCCGCCACCACCGCCATATCCCCCCTCGGATTCGCCAGAATTGACCCGAAAGCCGCCGCCGAACTGCCGCCGCAAACCCTCGTCTTCCTCATGCGAAGACTGATCACCGTCATCGGCGCCCGCGGACAAATGCCCTCCGAAATCCCCGCCGCCAGCCTCGCCGCCGTCCTCCTCGCCCCGAAAAGCGATACACAGCCCCGCCCCACGACCCTCGGCGGCTGTCGTCTCGTTCCCGCCGCCTCCGCCGACGGCGCCGCGTGGCTCGTCCGCGAAATCGCGCGCGTTGAAATTTCCGCCGTCCCCGCGCGCGCGACACAACTCTGCGACCGCCGCTTCATCGTCAAAAACCCGTTCGCTCATTCCGTCGTGTTTAAACCGCTCGCGCAGAACTTTTCCCGTCTGAAAAAATTGCGCGGCGAAAAACAAAACAAACACCTCCGCCTCCACAAAAACGCCGCGCAAATCCTCGCCCTCCCCGCCGCCGTCGGCGAAACCCTGCCCGCGCTCTGCCTCTTAAACGCAGACGACGACAAACACGGCGACTCCTTAGGCTCAATTCTCTTTTCGCCGAGCCTCGTCGGCGCCGTCAACGCTCCCGCGGCGCCCGAAATCGCCTTCGCGCCGCCAGAACCCGCCTTCCCCGCGCCCTTCACAACGCCCTTGCCCTCGCCTCCGTTAAAGGCTACAATTGACGCCGACCCCCACCCCGCATCCGCAGACGCAGAATGAAACCGAGACAAAACCTCATCTTCTGGATCATCGTCGCGCTCCTCGCCGTGGCGCTGCTCAACATGTTCCGCGGCGGCCTCCCCGAGGCGGCGCGCGAAACCTTCACCTACTCGCAGTTCATCCAGGCGGTGGACAACAACCAGGTGGAATCGGTCACCCTGCGCGGACACTACATCTACGGCCGCACCAACAACAACCAGTCGTTCCAGACCTACGCCCCCGACGACCCCGCGCTCATCGGACGCCTCAGCGACGCGGGCGTGGCGATAGAGGCGCGTCCGGCGGAAGGCAACAGCACGCTGCTCTCCATTTTCATCTCGTGGTTTCCGATGCTGCTCCTGATCGGCGTGTGGATCTTCTTCATGCGCCAGATGCAGTCGGGCGGCGGACGCGCGATGGGCTTCGGCAAGTCGCGCGCGCGCCTCCTCAGCGAGCGCCAGGGACGCGTCACCTTCGCCGATGTCGCCGGCATTGAAGAGGCGAAGAACGAACTTGAGGAAGTCGTTGAATTTCTGCGCGACCCGCAGAAGTTCCAGCGTCTCGGCGGCAAGATTCCGAAGGGAGTGCTGCTGATCGGTCCTCCCGGCACGGGCAAGACCTTGCTGGCGCGCGCGATAGCGGGCGAGGCGGGAGTGCCGTTTTTCACGATTTCCGGCTCGGACTTCGTTGAAATGTTCGTGGGCGTCGGCGCGAGCCGGGTGCGCGACATGTTTGAACAGGGCAAGAAGAACGCTCCGTGCATCATTTTCATTGACGAGATTGACGCGGTCGGACGCCATCGCGGCGCCGGTCTCGGCGGCGGCAACGACGAGCGCGAGCAGACCCTGAACCAGTTGCTCGTGGAAATGGACGGCTTTGAAACCAACGAGGGCGTCATTCTGATATCGGCGACGAATCGGCCTGATGTGCTGGACCCGGCTTTGCTGCGTCCGGGGCGTTTTGATCGTCAGGTTGTGGTTCCGAATCCCGACATTACGGGGCGCGAGCAGATTTTGCGTGTTCACACGCGCAAGGTGCCGCTGGCGCCGAATGTGGATCTTCGCGTGATTGCGCGCGGGACGCCCGGCTTTTCGGGCGCCGACCTTGCCAATCTGGTGAACGAGGCGGCTTTGCTGGCGGCGCGCGCGGCGAAGCGTTTTGTGACGCAGGCGGACTTTGAACTGGCGAAGGACAAGGTGCTGATGGGCGCGGAGCGCCGTTCGCTGGCGATGACCGAGGAGGAGAAGGCGCTGACGGCGTATCACGAGGCCGGACATGCGCTGGTGGGCCGTTATGTGCCGGGCAATGATCCGCTGCATAAGGTGACGATCATTCCGCGCGGCCGGGCGCTGGGCGTGACGATGAGTCTGCCGGAGCGTGATCGCTATGGTTTGAAGCGTTCGGAGATTCTGGCGCGTCTGGCGATGATGTACGGCGGCCGCGCGGCGGAGGAGTTGATTTTCGGCGGCGACAGCGTGACGACGGGCGCGGGCAACGACATTCAGCAGGCGACCGAACTGGCGCGGCGGATGGTGACGGAGTGGGGTTTGAGCGACGAACTCGGCGCGATTCGTTTTTCGGAGAATCAGGAGGAGATCTTTCTGGGACATTCTGTGGCGCGCACGCAGACGATTTCGGAGGAGACGGCGCGTCGGATTGACGCGGAGATCGCGCGAGTTTTGCGCGAGGCTGAGGAGACGGCGCGGCGTGTTTTGCGCGAGCATCGCGGGGATCTGGACTTGCTGGCGCGCGGTTTGCTGGAGTACGAGACATTATCGGCGGTGGAGGTGGACGCTGTGCTGCGCGGGGAGAGTCTGGAGCGTGATGGCGAGGTGCGTCATGCGCCTCCGCGTAAGTCGTCTGTGCCTGAGAGTTCGGTATCTGGCGAGTCTTCCGCGCCTGCCGGCGAGGAGGCCCCCGTCCATTAAAGGGACAACGAAGCACCCGCCCTTGGCATTAGTGGGCGTTTGACTAAGACATTCACGATGCTGGCTCAAGCGAGCGATGCCAGCAGATGGGTGCGGGCTAGCCCGCAAAAAAATAAATAATAATTTATTGACTGTTTAAGGGGTCAATTAAATCAATTGCCTTTTCATTAATAGACAATTAATGGGGTCAATTAAATAAATTATTTTCTTTTTAATTTAATTTTTT
>JALCBB010000085.1 GCA_028066985.1 Alphaproteobacteria bacterium | reverse complement strand
GCGGCTCGCTTGAGCGGCGACTTCAAGAGTCTGAAAGCCTCGCCCACTAATGCCAAAGAATGGTTAATTGGCACCGTGATGGTCGTCTCTCCCTTAACAAAGAGAGCAATTTTATTTTTTTGCGGGCAGCGCCCGCAGGCATCAGTGGGTGCGGCTCGCTTGAGCGGCGACTTCAAGAGTCTGAAAGCCTCGCCCACTAATGCCAGATGCCGCACTTCGCCTGTCCCCTTAATTAATGCCAGGTGTGTGTCGCCGAAAGTCCCAAAAGAGACAAAAAACGCGGCGCCGTTTTTGTCGCCCTTCATGTCGCAGCCCCCAAATTATCCTCAGCCTGACGCAAAACAGCGGCAAAATAACTGTCCCCGTCACCGCCAGCAACGCCCTTTAACTCCTGAATGTCAGCATCCGTCGGAACAGCAGCCGCAGAATCCAGCCACGCCGGCCGAACACTGTCGTCCCGCGCAGCACCCGTATGCGCCAAAGCGTCAAACAACCGCACCAGCGCCCGCGGCGACACACCCTCACTCCACTTCTGCTCCGAAATCTCGCCCAAACCCCCCAAAGAAGACGCCTTCACCGCACCATACATCTGCGCCCGCTTCGCGCCCAGAATTAATCCCGCGACACGCGCACCCGCCGAACGCGGCAAGTCCGGCATCCGATCAATGTCGCTGTGCCGTCCCGAACGCGCCATGTCAGACACCATCGCGCCGACCGCCCGATCGGCAATGTCCAACTCAAGCGCGTCGCGAACCTGCGCCCTCAAGCCGTCCTCCAGACCCTCGCCGGTCGTCGCGTCCATCGCGTCGTCAATCGCGTCAAGCGCGCGCTCAATCGCTCCGTTAAAACGAACCATCGCCACCGCCTCGGACTCGGATCTGTCAACACCGTCACCCTTCAAAAGCGCGGCCGTCAATGTCGCCATCTCGCCGCGCGCCGACTCCATGCCGTCAAGAAACACCGTCAGCGAACGCGCCGTGTCAGGAAGAAAACTCGCCGCAACACGCGCCGCCTTCTCCGCCGCGACCTCAGGCGCGTGCCCCGCCGCGAAATTCTCGCCGCGCCGCGTCAGCGCGCCGCGCATCATTCCGGAAAAAATCCGGTCGTACACCGCGCAAAAACGATTGCGCGCCGTCGGCGACATCATAAACGAATAGCCGTTGCGCTCCGCCACCAGACGGCGCGTCTCGTCCGGCGACATCAATAAACGGCCGGGACTCATGTCCGTTATCACCGAATTCATCGCCACATCAGCGCGCGCCGACGACCGATGCAGCGACCCCAGAGCCGCAAGCATGTCCGCGCCGCGAATGTCGCCCGTCGCGCGCAAGCCGCGCATCGTCTCCTGAACCGCGCTGTCGGGAAAACGACCGCGGACAAGTCCCTCAAAGGCGTCAACCGCCGCGCGCTGTCGCGCAGCCCGTCCCGGCCCGCGCCCCAAACGCTCAAGCGCGGAACGAATTTTCGCGACGAGACGCCGACCGAAACCGCGCTCGGTGCCCTCAAGTCGTCCGCCGTCATGACTGACACGCACCTCCTTGTCAACGCGCGCGCGCAACTGCACCTGAAACTCGCGCAGACTCGTCGTGTCGGCGAGACGAGACGAAATGCCGGACGCCACACGCGCTGCTCCCTTGCCGCCGGCCGCCGAAACGACCTAGACAGCGCCCCCGCGCGGATCCGCCCCGCCAAGCGCGACATGCACCGCGCCAACCTCGCCCGCCCCGCGCATCGCCGCAAGACGCGCAACATCAGAATTGTCGCCGCCAGGATTCTTCAGCACGCCCTCAAGCCACGGCGGACGCACAAACTCGTCCGTGCCGAGAGTGCGCGAATACAAATCAAAAAAACGCGCGAAACCCCGAGGCGACGCAAGCGACTGCAAACGCGCCGTCTCCGGATCAGCGGCGCCGTTCGCGGCGCGCGCGACATCATGCATCGCCAGTCGCGCGCCATGAAAAACCGCGGCGAGACTGTCGCCGCGATTCACAAACACCGCGTTGAGGGCGTCGGGCGTGAGCGAAACGGCGGCGGTGTCGCTTTTTCCTGCGCGGTCGCGGGCGGACGCTGCGCGGTCGCGGGCGGACGCTGCGCGGTCGCGGGCGCGGGCGGCGACATCCGAAATCACCTGCTTCGCAATATGCGTCTCAAGCGCGAGACTGACACGATCCTTGTCGGCGTCCGTGAGCCAGTCGCGGGCGGCGGTGTTGAGAGCGTCCAGAGCGTCGTTAAGATGACGGTTGTAACGCGCGACTTCACGAGCGACCTCCGCCGGCGAGGCGTCGGACTGCGCGGCGCGAGACACGGCGAGTTCAAGACTGTAACGGGCGGCGTCCATGTCGGCTTCGTATCTGCCGAGTCCCTGCGGATTTTCCAGAAAGCCCGCGGCGGCTTTGGCGGCGAGTCCGACGGCGAAGGCTCCGCGGTCGGCGGCGCCGGCGCGCAACGGCTTCGGCGGGGCGCCGTCGGGCGAAAGACGGCGCGGAAGCGGCAGGGGTGACGCGTCCCTTCGCGCCGAGACGCGTTTTGTCGTTTCGCCGGCGGCATCATTCGCGACGCCGTTGGTCGTCCCGCGAGTTTTAATGTCGCGCTCAAAGTCCGCGAGGGCGTCGCGCATCTGCTTCTCGGGATCGCGCGACTTCGTCAGCGGCGTCTCCATCGCGCGCACCGGACGCTCGGCGCCGTAGTTGACTCCGTTGACGATCGCCTTGTGACTCACGAAGCCGTCAAGCACCTGGCCGAAAACACGGCGGAAGTTGTCGCGGGCCCTCACCGAAGTCGTCTCGTCGTAGCCGACCGCCTTCAATGTCGCCTTCAGATTCTCGTCGTCGCCGTTCATGATCGTCTGCGGACGCAGATTGCGTATCAGGTGATTCGCCGCCGAACGCGTCTCAACATTCGCGCGGCTCAGATCGGAGATGGTCTCGTTCAGCGAAGTCGCGCGCATCGCTCCGCCGGGCGACTGGATTTTTTTCAGGGCGGCGTCGACACGCTCGTGCGGAAACCTGTCCTTGAGCATGACGCGGACGCCGTCAACCGCCGCGCGCTGGCGCTCGGCGCGCGCGCCGCCGCGCGCGAACGGCAGGCGGTCAAGCAGACGCTGCAGCGCGGAGGCGAGGCGGGCGAGGCGTCCGCCGGGCGCGATGGAGCGGCCGTTATCGGCGACGCGGACATCGCGGTCGGCGGCGGCGGCGAGTTGTCCCTGCAACTGGCTCAGGCTCAGGCTGCTCAGCAACGGACGCACCATTCGCGCTCCTCCCGCCGGCGCTACAGAATCGCGAAAAATCGCGGCGCCTTCACCGTCATAGTGGACAAAAAAGACAACACCTTCATTGTCGTCAACGAAGACAAAGACAATGACAATGACGACACCGTTATTGTCGTCAACGAAGACAACAATGAAGACAAGGGCGACACCGTTATTGTCCATGTCAAAGACAGCAGACGCGGCGCCATTATTATTTTTTTGCAGGCAGCGCCTGCGGGCATCAGCGGGTGCAGTTCGCTTGAGCCGACACCGTGACTGTCTGAGTCAAACTCCCACTGATGCCAAAGATCGCTCTTCGGAAACAACAGGCGCAGCGGCGCCGTTGTCGTCCATGTTAAGGACAAAAAACGCGGCGCCGTCACTGTCCCCTCTGAGATCCGCTGTGCCATCGTCTCAACCGCACACACGCTAAAAACGCTGCACAACCGCCTTCAGCATGTCATCCATAGACTTCGTCAGACTCGCCTGCAACTGCGTCGCAATGCTCGCCTTCATCATCAGCATCTGCATCTTGAGAAGGTCGCCCTGATTCGTCGGATCCATCGTCGTGGAAAAATTCTGCACATCCCGCATCGCGGAAGACGCCTGCTCTCCAACCTTAGAGAACGAGTCAAACGAAATGCCAGCACCCGCAGAAGTTGCAGCCGAAATGTCAGACATGACACACTCCTCCTAAATCTTGCGATGGTGAAAAAACGAAATGGACGCCACAATGCGCTCAGCCGCATCCAGCGCGCCAGCCTCCAGAACGGCACGCTCATGCGCGTCGGGCGCGAGTCCGTCGGCAAGCGACCGCTTCACCTCGTCACGCCGCGCGCGCAGCAAGGCGAATAAACGGTCGCGCTCCTCAAGTCCGTCGGCGGCGGCAATGCGCGCGCCGAGATCAGTCATCACTGGCAGAACAGATTCAGTCATCTTCGCTCCTCAGGCTACGCCTTAAGCCCGGCGGCGGGCAAAGGCAAAGACGCCGACTCCACGCCGCGCGACGGCAGCGATAAACGGCGCAAATTCTCGTTCCACTGACGGCACGAATCCATAAAATCGCCGAGCCACGAAAGCCACTCCGGCGCATGCTGCAACCTCAACGGGTGGCGCACCGACACCGTCACCGCAGAACCGTCAGGCGTCAGCGAAAACACAGCGTCGTTCTCCTGAAAAACATAACCGTTCTGCTCAAGCAGATCCAGCAGCACGGCG
The DNA here is from genome assembly GCA_028066985.1 of Alphaproteobacteria bacterium. Taxonomy (GTDB): domain Bacteria; phylum Pseudomonadota; class Alphaproteobacteria; order JALCBB01; family JALCBB01; genus JALCBB01. The sequence continues at coordinate 3,547 of JALCBB010000085.1, read as the reverse complement.
CCGTTCTCAGGGTCGGCATGGTCGAGGCAAACATTGGTGACGATTTCGTCAGCGCCCTCGTCAAGCGCGATGTAGGCGATGTCGTCGTCTCCGTCGGCGGCGGGGTCGGCGCCGTCGCCGCGCGGACGCGTGTAAAGCAGAAGCGGCAGGTCGTTGTCGTCATCGCCGTCCTCGGCGGCGAAGCCGCCCGCGGCCGCGACCTCGTCCATGAACTGACGCCAGAGCGCCGCGCTCATCGCTCCGCTCCGCGCCAGGTCGTGATCGCCGCGAGAAGTTCCTCAGCGCAGACCGACGGCGAGGGAGGCGCGCCGTCACCAAGCGCGATGCTGCGCTGAAAACGCAGACGCCGCGACACCGGCTCTATTGAAGGAATAAAACGCCGCGACGGATTCACGCAGTACGCCAGCGACAACGCGCGCCGAAGTTCGCTGAAGCCCGGAAGTTTCAGCAGGTCGGTGAAAGAGATGAAAAGCCAGTTGTCCGAAAATCTGGCTTCAATGCGGATGCCGGCGTTTCTGGACTCGGCGAGGATGAGGTCTCCGTTGTCGCCGCTGCTGTCGGGGGTGCTGAGTCCGAGGGCGCGGGCGAGGTCGGAGAGGAAGTTCTGGCGTATGTTTGCTGCCATGATCGGCTGCTCTGCATAGACGCCTTCCGCGAGCCTTCCTTGGTGTGAATAATGGCAGTTTGCGCGGGGGTTTGCAAGCCGGAATCAAGTTAATCTGAAAATTCAAGGAGTTACGGACACAACTTTTAGTTGTTCCGGGAGGCGTTTGGGAAGGGGCTGGAATTTTCGGCTGTATTGCTGGATTACAGCGCGGGGCATATATTTGTCGTTCTATCTTTGATTGTATAAGCCGAATTAATCAATAATTACCGACACTTAATTTGTTTGTTAACAAAAGGACAATTTATTTAATTGACCCTATTAATTGTCAAACTAGCAGCAGAACAAATCTCCTTTTAACACATTAATTGTTTATTATTTAATTGACACCATTAATTGTCTATTTAATTTTAATTTTTTTTTGCGGGCTAGCCCGCACCCATCTGCTGGCATCGCTCGCTTGAGCCAACATCGTGAATGTCTTAGTCAAACTCCCACTAATGCCAAATGCTGAACGCCGATTTAATTGACACCGTTATTGTCGTCTGTCCATTAATAGTCAATTAATTTTTAATTTATTTTTTTGCAGGCAGCGCCTGCGGGCATTAGTTGGCATCGCTCGCTTGAGCCGACACCGTTAATGTCTTAGTCTAACTCCCACTAATGCCATAGACCGCCCTTCGTTGTCTCTGTGAATGTATTAGTCTGACTCCCGCTAATGCCAAGGGTTGTTATCAAGTATGCCAAAGGATGCCCTGTCTCAGTTACGATCGCTCCGCGAGAAGCGAGCAGACACGGCACGCCTCGCCGTCACAAAAGCCGAACACGCCCTCGCCGACGCGAAACACAACGCCGAACTCGCCCGTCAAACCCTTGATGAGTATGCGGCGCAGCAGCAGTCATTAATCGCGGCGTGCTACGCCCCCGTCCTCGGCAAACAGAAAAGCCGCGCCGAAGTAATGAACGCCCGCGCCGACGCCGGCGAAATCCTGCTGGAACGCGCAAACCTGGAAGAAGCCGTCACCCTCGCCGACGAAGTCGTCAAAAAACACGCCGACCTCCTCGCCGAAGCGCGCCAGAACCTGCAGCGCCTGGAACGCCGCCTTGAAGCGCTCGTCCAACTTGAGAAAAAACGCGAGCAGACGCGCCGCGTCTCCGAACAGCGCGCCGCCGACGAAATCCTGGACTCCGTCTCCGAGGCTCGCTGGACCCGCGACCGCCGCGCCTCCTGACGCGATGTGCTATACTGCACCCCGCAACACGGGAGGCAAAACAATGACGCAAAACATTCACGAAACGCTCGAAACCCGCCTCGGCGAAAAGGGCTGGCTGACCGGCGACATCACCCAATACACGCAGGACTGGATGGGCGAACTCCGCGGCGACGCGCTCGGCGTCGCGCTGCCCGCGAACAAAGACGATGTGTCGTTCATTCTCCGCGCCGCCCGCGAACACAATGTGAGCGTGACGCCGCAGGGAGGCAACACCGGCCTTGTCGGCGGTTCAATCCCGCAGAGCGACGGCGCCGGCAATCGCCGCGCGATTGTGCTGAATCTGTCGCGGATGAACGCGATTCACGAGGTGAGCGCGCGGCAGTTTTCGGCGCGCGTTGACGCGGGAGTGATTTTGTCCGACCTGCACGGCGCGGTTGAGGCCGAGGGCATGCAGTTTCCGCTGTCGCTCGGCGCGAAGGGGTCGGCGCAGATCGGCGGCTTGATTTCCACGAACGCGGGCGGCACTCATGCTTTTCGTTACGGAATGATGCAGGATCTCGTTCTCGGTCTGGAAGTTGTTCTGCCCGACGGTTCGTTCTGGGACGGCAATCGCAGTTTAATTAAGGACAACTGCGGCTATTCGCTGCGGCGGCTGTTCGGCGGCGCTGAAGGCACGCTCGGAGTGATAACGGGCGCGACTCTGAAGTTGTTTCCGGGCTTGCGCGCGGTTGAGGCGGCGTTTCTGGGAGTGTCCGACGGCGACAAACTGGTTCGCCTCGGCTCGTTTTTGCGCCGCGAGTTGGGCGACTTTCTGACGGCGATGGAGTTCATCGGCGAGTTCGGCTACGAGATGGCGCAGAGGAATTTGCCGAACGCGGCGCGTCCGTTCGCGGGGACTTATCCGTGGCAACTTCTGGTTGAGGTCGGCGCGAGCAGCGGACGCATGGATTTGCGCGCGCTGCTGGAGGCGACTTTGGAGGGCGCGCTGAGCGAGGGTTTGATTGAGGACGGCGTTGTGGCGCAGAGCGGACCGCAGCGCGAGTCGTTCTGGTATTTGCGCGAGGAGCAGGCCGAGGCGCAGCGTCTGGAGGGTCGTTCGCTGCATAATGATGTGGCGATTCCGGTGGGCGCGTTTTCGGAGTTTGTGGGCGAGGCGACGCGGGTTTGCGGCGAGATTTTGCCGGGTGTGCGGGTGAACGCGTTCGGACATCTGGGCGACGGCAATGTTCATTTCGGATTGTGTCCGCCGGCGGGAGATGGTGACGGCGAGATGTTGTTCGGCAAGTCCGGCGAGTTGGCTGAGGGCATTTACGGTGTGGCGGTTGGACTGGGCGGCACTTTCTCCGCGGAGCATGGTTTGGGACGCAGCAAGGCTGGCCTGGCGGATAAGTTGCGCGGCGGGGGCGAGCGTGGATTGATGCGGACGCTGAAGGGGGCGATCGATCCTGATGGTTTGATGAATCCTGGTGTGATTGTTGCCGGATAATTTGACCCCTTAAATAGTCCAATTATTTTTTTAATTTTTTTTGCGGGCTAGCCCGCACCCATTAGTTGGTGCTGCTCGCTTGAGCCAGTATCGTGAATGTCTTAGTCAAAGTCTTACTAATGCCAAAGGCTGAACGCCGATTTAATTGACGCCGTTATTGTCGTCTGTCTATTAATAATCAATTAATTTTTTTAATTTTTTTGCAGGCAGCGCCTGCGGGCATTAGTTGGCATCGCTCGCTTG
>JALCBB010000084.1 GCA_028066985.1 Alphaproteobacteria bacterium | reverse complement strand
TTTTTTTTGCAGGCAGCGCCTGCGGGCATCAGTGGGTGCGGTTCGCTTGAGCGGCGACCTTAAAAGTCTAAATGCCCCGCCCACTAATGCCAGATACCGCCCTTCGTCTGTCCCCACGACCCCCCGTCCGTCCCCGTAATTGCCGGCTCTCCACAAAAAATTTTTTTAATTACTCTTATTAATTAGGGGATAAATAACAGATCACACCATCCAAAAATAATTTTTTTTCACAAATTTACCCGAATTTCACCCGATTCCCCCGAAATTATCACGATTTTTCCCAGTTTTCCGCCAATTTTCAGCAAAAGCCACAAACCCTAATAATTTGCCCCTCAAGCCCTCACCCCCCTTGCCATCCCCAGAAATATCCCCTAATCTCCGAAACAACAGGGTGGGTCTGCCTCACTTGTGTGGTACACATCCACACGCCCTTGAAAATAACGAGGTCGCGTCGCGACCGCGCTATTGACAAGAGCGCGGGGTTGCGTCTAAACATTCAGGCAGGCTTTTAAAACCAGCGGCGATGCCGTAACTGCTGCGCCTTGATGTTGCCCGGGGGTAGCCTTATTTCTTAAGGAGGTAGTTTGCCGATATGCGTGTTTTGCGAAAAACGCTTCCAGGGACCGGCGCGTCCGCGCGCGCGGAATCCCGCGAAGGCGAAGAGGCGGGTCGCGAACGCGGTCGCGCGAAGACGCGGTCGCGCGTGCTCGGCGCGCTCGCCGCGGCCGCGTGCGCCGGACTCCTTCTGAGCGCCTTCAACGCCACAGAAACTCAGGCGCAGGAAACCTGGATCGTCGGCCCCGGCAAAAGCCTGCGGGCGCACCTCGAAGAATGGACAAGCCGCGCCGGCTGGACCCTCGTCTGGGAAGAAGAAGCCTACGACATCGACCTGTCGTCCGGCGTCGCCCTGACCGGCTCGTTCGAACAGGCGATCGTAACCCTCATAGAAGGCATCCCGTCGGCGAACGCGGTCCTCTATCGGGGCAACAAGACCCTCGTGGTTACCGTGAAAGGGAGTGCAGAGCAGTGAGTCGCAAAACATTCATTCTGGTTGCGGGGCTGGCGCTGCTCGCCGGATGCAACAAATACGAGGAGAACGTCGTCGATGTCCGCGAGGATCTCGTCGCGATCGACGAACGCTTCGACGAACTCACCGACCCGGCGCGCCGCGATGTGGACCGCCGCGACAGCAACGTCCGCATCACGGACGACATCTGGGTCGGCGCCGAAGTCCGCACGCGCTCCTCGCGCAATCTCCTCCCGCGCGAACTGGAGGGCGAGCGCTCCATCGTCTTCAACCGCCCCGCGGCGACGACCTTCGCGACCCTGGTCGCCTTCGTCTCCGAATCGACGGGCATGACGATCACCTACGCCCCCGAACTCGGCGGCACCGTGGAACTGGACATCCCCGAAGGACTCTTTTTCACCGGACCCCTCTCGCGTCTTCTGAACGCGATTGCGTCGGCGGCGAATGTCAGCTGGCGCTATCACCCCGATGACGGCGAGATTGAATTCTACCGCTATGTGACGCGCACCTTCCGCGTCAGCGCCTTCGCGGGCGCGACCACGGCGACCGCGACCGCGGGCGTCGTCAGCACGGCGGCGAACTACGAGGTCTGGGACGAGATCGTGGAATCGGTCGATTCCATCATCGGCGACGACGGCGAGGTCGTGGAGATCGGCTCCAACGGCTATCTGGTCGTCACCACGACGCCGCGCACCATGCGCCGCGTCGCGGAGTTCATTGAACACCAGAACTCGGAGCGTCTGCGCCAGGTGGTCGTGAATCTCGTGATCTACAGCGTCACCCTTGACGACAGCCAGGCGGTCGGCGTCAATGTGAATCAGCTGATCTTCCAGCGTCTCGGCGGCCGTTTCGCCTTCAACAGCGGCGGCGCCGGCAATGTGGACGGCGGTCTCTCCGCGACCTTCTCGGTTCTCACCGGCGACAACGCGCCGGCCACGACTCCGGGCAGTTACTTCGCGGGATCCAACGCGGTCTTCTCGGCGCTCGGCTCGCTCGGCGACACCTCCATCGTGACGACCGCGTCTCTGGTGACTCTCAACGACCAGCCCGCCCCTCTGCAGGTGACCAACGGCACGAACTACCTTTCGGGCACGACGGTCTCCGTGGACGCGGGCGTGACGACAAGCGCCTCCGAAACCGCGACCGCCACCGGAGGCATTGACCTCCTCGTGCGTCCGCGGGTTCTGGAAGACAACCGCATCCGTCTCACGCTCTCGCTGGCTCTGACCGAGATCATCCGCATTGACAACTTCCCGGTCGGCGCGGGCAGCATCCAGTTGCCGCAGACGACGACTCGCAACTTCCTCAATCAGGTGGTGCTGGACAACGGCGACACCATGGTGCTTTCGGGCTACGAGCGCGCCGAGCAGACCGCGAATCGCGCCGGACTGACGCCCGGACTGTGGGTTCTCGGCGGCAGCACATCGGGCGCCGACAAGCGTCAGGTGATGGTGCTGACGGTGCAGCCGGTGATTCTGACGGACTCGAGCCGTCAGATTCCGAGCCGGTCGATTGAAGGCTGACGGACCGAGTTCGCCGCCGCCCGTCTTCGTCTCCTTAATGTAGGACGACAGCGAAGGCGGGCGCGAGGCGGACAGGGACGGGATAAGGACGACAGAGCAAGGCGGCAGGAGAAACATGTCGGATCAGACCAACGACGACGACGAAGCCCCCGGCGCGGCGGCCGAAGAGGCCGCTCCCGAGGCGGCGGCTCCCGCGCCGGCGGCGGACGCCGCTCCGCGCAACGGAGTCATCAATGTCTCCGGCCAGGACTGGGCGATCGGCCTGTCCTGGTACTCCTTCGCGAAGGAGATTCTGGACGCCTCGGTCAAGAAGGTTCTCGGCGGCGAATCGGTTTATGTGATGCGCCGCAACATTCCCGGCTCCACGGGGAACGCGGGAATCGGCTCCAACGCGATGGGACACGCGGCCGGTCAGAAAGTGGCTGCCTCGGCGCTGGCGATCTGGCGCGGCGGCGCGACCTGGCTGGGCGCCTATCCTCTGGGCGGCGGTCTGTTCTGGATTGTCGCGGTGATTCGCGAGAACATCATTGAGGACACCGCCGCGCTTTCCGAGAGCGAGGCGCGCGCGCTTTACAAGGAAATGACCACCCCCGAATGGGGCTGGGAGACCGTCTACGCCCCCAAGGACTGGGAGCGCGGCGGCATCAATCTGGGCGAGGACGCCCTTTTGCGTCCGTCTCTCACGCAGGACTTGCGCTCGTCGGGCGCGCGCGCGCAGTCGCTGACGGTGGCGCGTCCGTTCCAGCGCATGTTGAAGCGTCACGGGCCCTGGGCGATTCCGGTGATTCTGATTGTGATCGGCGTGGTGTATTTTGATGTCCCCGGCCGCATCACGCGTCTGAGTCAGGAGGAGGTCGTCGTCGCCGAACAGGAGATTGTTGACCTCCCGCCGATCTGGGATGAAGAAATGCTCGGCGGCCCCTGGATTCTGACCTGCGCGCGGAATTTGCGTCCGAAGGCGTATTATGTGCCGGGCTGGAATCTGACTCGCATCACCTGCGACGCCGAGAGCGACCGCATCGTCTACGAGTATGTTCCCTTCCTTGAGGATACCGGCACCATCGTGGAGCAGCTGGAAGTCGTCTGGGACGACATCACCTTTGAGCGCGAAATGCAGCTCGGCGAGACGAGTTCCTTTGTCGTCACGCCTCTCGGCTACGCGGAGTCGGGCGCGCGCGGCTTGAATCCGATTTACAGCGATGTGGAGGTCACGGCGATTTACAGCGAGATGAGTCTGCTGTCGGTGCCGGTTCCGACGCTCGGACCTCCCGAAGAGACCCCCGAGAATCGCTTTCTCGTGGCTGAAAACAACACGGTTGAGGTGACCCCTCCGGCTCTGCATGTGCCGATGTCCATGGTTTCGGCTTCCACGCCGAAGACCTGGTACGAGACCTACGGGCTTGACGGAATGGTCATTGATCGTGTAACATATGACGGTCGCACCTGGTTCTACGAGGGTCGCATCTACGCCCGCCAGGCGGACGAAGAGGGATAAGGACCGACCGGCATGAGTTCCATCGGACGAATCACACCGAACGCGGCGGCGCCGCTTGCAGGGCGGGGGGCGGTTGCGCCGTTTTCGCGCTCACACAATCAGCTGGAGGCTGTGCAGATGTTAAAGAACATGGTTTCAAGGAGTATGCGCGGCGGTCGTCTGATTCTCGCGCTCGCGGTCGCGACACTGGCGCTGACGCTTATGCTCGCGCCTGAGAGGGCGGCGGCGCAGCAGACTCCGGCTTCGGGCGCGGCGGTCGCGGCGCAGGAGGCGGGCGCGATCTTCTCCGACGAGCGCATTCGCGCGCTTGCCGAGCGGCGTCTCCGCGTTGAGGAGATTCAGTCGCGCATTGAGGAGATTCAGCTGCTTCAGCAGCTGGAGACCGTGGATCCGACGGCGGCGCGCGCGTATCGGGCGCGTCTGCAGGGCGGCAACGCCGCGGCGCTGGACCCGACTCTTGAGTTCTTTGAGGCTTACGACAAGGCGCAGGTGGATCGCGGCGTGGTGCTGCCGAGTTTTCTGGCGGTGCGCGGCGCCGGCGATGATCTGGTCGCGCAGGTTGAGTATGACGGCGTTGTGATTTTCGTGCGCGCCGGCCAGGCTCTTGACGATTTCACGACGGTCAACGCGGTTTCGCCGAGTTCCATCATTGTGGACATCCGCGGCCGCAAGTTCCGCATCCCGCTCACGACGGGCAGCGAGGGCGGCGGTTGAGGAGACAATGACGGCGGCGCCGGTGTCGGTGTCGTCAGCGGAGACGGAGACAGCGTGGACGACAACGATGGCGCTGTTTAATGTCGGCAAGGTTAATGTCGGCGCCGTTTAATGTCGTCAAGGTTTAATGTCGGCAGAGTCAAGGCGGACAAGTTTCAATGCCGGCAAGGTTCAACGCCGGCAGGGTCAAGGGGAAAAGGTTTTTCAGTTCGTAACAACTCGTTCGGGAGTACGGAACATGGGCATGATGAGCAAAGTTCGCAAGACCTTCCGCAAAGGCGGCGGTGAAGACGAGGCCCTCGACGAAGACCTCGAAGAAGGCGAAGGCGGCGAAGACCAGAAAGAACGGGTTCTCACCAACGAAGGCGAGATCCTGGATCACGGCCCCGAACTGCGCCGCGTCGCCGCGCTGACCGAAAGCGGCGTCCTCGTGGTGAGTTCGTCGCACCGGCGCTCGCCGCTTGTCCTGTCGCTGCTGCGGACGGCGGCGCGTCACGGCATTGAAATCACCGATGAGCGCGAAGTCCTGGACCTCCAGGAAGTCGCCACCATCTACGGACGCACCGACCTTGAATCCATTTCGGGCATCAGCGTCCTTGACCGCGCCGAGAGCATCCGCCGCCAGCGCGAGATTGTCGCGATTCTGGCGCAGGCGGTTCAGGAAGAAGTCTCGGACGTCCACCTTCGCGTGCTGCCCGAGAGCGCCTCCCTGTATTTCCGCCGCCACGGACGCATGACGCGTATCCGCAACTACACCGTTGACGAGGGACACACCCTCTGCTCGGTCGCCTTCGCGATGTCCGACATCTCGGACACGACCTACCGCCCCTACGACTACCAGGGCGCGCGTATTCTGGCGAACCGCATCGCCGTTGAGGGCGTGCCGCGCGACCTCCTCGCCGTTCGTCTTCAGTTCAACCCGCTCGAGGGCGGCGGACGCAAGATGGCGGCTCGTGTTCTCTACAAGACGCGCAAAACCTCGTCCGACCTTCACAGTCTCGGCTTCGCCGAAAATCATGTCGCCGAACTCGGACGCCTCCGCCGCCGCGCCTTCGGCCTGACGGTGATCTCCGGCCCGACGGGTTCGGGAAAATCCACGACCCTCCAGCGAATGCTGACCGCCCTCGGCGAGGAGACCGAAGACAAACTTCTCCTCCTGACGGTGGAGGATCCGGTGGAGTATCCGATTCCCGGCGCCGACCAGATGCCCGTGACGAATGTGTCGTCTCAGGCGGAACGGGCGGCGGCGTTCCTGCGCGCGATGCAGGCGGCGCTTCGTACCAACCCTGACGTCCTGATGGTCGGCGAGGTGCGCGACCCTGAATCGGCGGAGTTGTGTTATCAGGGCGCGACGGTCGGTATCCGCATTTTCACGACCTTGCACGCCAACTCGGCGATGACGATTGTGACGCGACTGCGCGAGATCAATGTCGCGCCTTCGCTGCTCTACGACCCGTCCATCACGGGCGGACTTGTGGCGCAGCGTCTCGCGCCGGTCCTGTGCGAGCATTGCAAGATTCCGCTGATGGAGTCGGCGGTGAAGGACGACGCTCCGTTCATGGCGCGTCTGCAGGCGGTGCTGGAAGACCTCTCTCCGGTTCAGGTGGAAGGCCCCGGCTGTCCGCGCTGCGAGGGACTTTCGGTGACCGGCCGCACCCTGCTGGCGGAGACGATTTCGCCGGATGTGCGTCTGATGCAGATTCTGCATGAGGCGGAGCAGGAGCCTGAGAAGAAGCGCACGGCGATCGAGCACTGGTGCGAGCATCTCGGCGGCATGACGATGGGCGACCATTCGCTTGACAAGATCTCGGCGGGCTTGTGCGATCCGCGTCATGTGGAACTGCAGCTCGGCGACCTGACGGACGCTGTTGTGGCGCGCCGCCGCCAGGCTCCCGCGGTCTAGGCCGGCGCGCGACGGGCGAGGGAGTATCCGGGCGTGAGCGAAGCGGCGGCTGGCGGACGCGGCGGGGAGATTCGTCTTCCTCCGGCGCTTGAGCGCTGGATCACGGTCGCGCAGTTCACGACGCGCAAGCGCCAGAAGATATACCGCCGTCTCGCGGCTTTGCTGAACAACGGCGTTCCGCTGAACACGGCGATCGCGCGTCTGCAGGTTGTGGCGGCGGGCATGGGACGCAAGGGCGCGGTTGAGAAGGTTGTTCTGCAGAACTGGCAGGAGCGCATGCGCGGCGACCCGACCTTCGGCGCGGCTTTGCGCGGCTGGTCTCCCGAGGAGGAGCGTCTGCTGATTGTCGCGGGCGAGACGGGCGGACATCTTGCCAACACGCTTGAGAGTCTGATTGACATCATGAACAATGTGAAGGCGTTGAAGGCCGCCTTGCGCTCGGCGATCACCTATCCGATGGTGCTGGTGACGGCGATGTTCGGTTATATGTCTATTGTGAGTCTGGTGGCGGTGCCGCGTTTCGCCGATGTCTACGCGCCCGAGAACTGGACGGGCTATGCGCGCGGCATGTATCTCATTTCGGAGATCGCTCTGCCGGGTCTGATCACTTACTTGTGTCTGATTCCGGCTTTGTTCATTTTGTATCAGATATCTGTCCGCACGATCGGCGGACGTCTTCGGATCTGGCTGGATCGTTATCCGCCGTTTTCGTTTTATCGTTTGCAGACGGGTTCCGGTTTCCTGCTTGGTTTCGGGAGTCTGCTGCAGGCGGGTGTTCAGGCGACGGAGGCGATGTTTTTGCTGGCGCAGCGCGCGACGACGAATTATATGCGGGTTCGCATCGGCTCGGCTCTGGCGGGCTTGCGTTCGGGTCTGAATGTGGGACGCGCGATGGAGAGCACGCGTTATGAGTTTCCGGACGCCGAGATTCTGGCGGACCTTGTGACCTACTCCGACCTGAAGAACTTCGAGGATCGTCTTCTGGACATTTCCAAGGAGTGGGTGAAGGACACGGTTGTCGAGGTGACGGCTCGCACGAAGGCGATGAATCAGGTTTTGCTGATGATGCTGATCATTGTTGTGGGTTTGATGGTGTTTGGTTTGTTTGAGATCCAGCAGCAGGTTGCGGCTGGCATCCGCGCCGGCACTGCCGGCTGACGCGCGCCGCGCCGCGCGGGGCTTCCCCTGCGCCGCCCCCCTCCCTTGTCATTAAGAGACAAAACGAAGAGCGGCCCTCGTCATTAGCGGGCGTTTGACTAATTATAGAGACAACGAAGTGCGGCCTCCGGCATTAGTGGGCGTCTGACTAAGACATTCACGATAGCGGCTCAAGCGAGCGATGCCGGCAGATGGGTGCGGGCTAGCCCGCAAAAAAATTAAA
>JALCBB010000083.1:5197-8259 GCA_028066985.1 Alphaproteobacteria bacterium | reverse complement strand
TTTCTTTTTAATTTAATTTTTTTTGCAGGCAGCGCCTGCGGGCATCAGTGGGTGCTGTTCGCTTGAGCCAACATCGTGAATGTCTTAGTCAAACTCCCACTAATGCCAAATGCTGTGCTTCGTCTGTCTCCTAATTAAAGCGCTCACTAATGCCAAGGGCTGTTCGTCGTCTTTTTATAGATCGTTGAGTAAGGGGGAGAGGGCGGCCAGGATTCGCTCAAGTGTCTCAACGCCCAAGCCCTCCACATAACCACGCGCCGCCGCGCCCGCCTCGCCGCCTCCGCGCAAATTTCCACGCACCGCCAACGCAAGTCCGGCGCCGTCATCCACGCACACCAGCGCCCCCAAACCCTCCAGCGCCTCCGCCGCCACCGCCTGATTGTAAAACGACCTCCCCCCGAACAACGCCGCCCCGCACCACGCCGGCTCCCTCAAATTATGCCCTCCATTGTCAATCAACGATCCCCCCACAAAAACCGCGCCCGCCAAAGAACTCCACAAACCCACCTCGCCAAATGTGTCCGCAAGATACACACCGCCCTCCATCACCGGCATTTCGCCCAGACTCCGCCGCGTATACACAATCCCCGCCCGCTCCAAACGCTGAACAAAGAAACGCATCGTCGCGTCAATCGGATGTCGCGGACAAATCACCGTCAAAAGTTTCTCCTCATCCCGCGCCAGTTCCTGATGCGCCAGAATCACCGCGTCCAACTCGCCCTCGTGAACCGAAATCGCAGACCACACAGGACGTCCCGCAAAAAAAGGCGCGAGCGCGTCGCGCTCCTTCTCATTAACCACAGGCGCCGGCGCCGCGTCCTTAATCTCGCCGCCAAGCACCACACGCCCCACACCCAGACGCTCAAAATACTCCATCTCCTCCCGATAGCGCGCCGCCACAAGATTCACGCGTCCGTAAATCGCCCGCGCAACCGACCGATACCGCAGCCACCGCCGCCGGCTCCGCGGCGAGTGTCGCGCGCTCACCACCGCGACCGGAATCCCCTCCGCCGACAAACACGCGCACAGACTCGGCCACAAATCTCCCTCAACAAATATCACCAGTCCGGCGCGCCACCGACGAACAAAACGACGCGCCAGAACAGGATGATCAAACGGCAGAATCGCATGACGCGCGTCCGCGCCCGGTCCCTCGCTCGCTCGCTCGCCGAAATTCCGCCGCGCAAGATGCAAAGAAGAGACCGTCGTCGTCGTCACCAGAAAACGATACTTTTTCCGCGCCGCCAGCGCGTTAATCAAAGGCATCGCCGCCGTCAGTTCTCCGACACTCACCGCATGAACCCACACAAGCGGACGCGCATCACGCAAAAACGGATCGTCACGCGCCGGAAGTCCCCGTCCCAATTGCCGGCGCAGACGCCACAGGCGCACCCGCCGCGTCTCGCCCCGCGTCGCCGCATGGAAAAACGCGACCACAGCCCACAACGGCAGCAAAAACCACCACGCCAGCCGCCAGAACAGCAGAAAAAGTCGCGCCCGCCCGTCCTCGCGGAGGCGCTCAGGTGCCGGCTCAATGTCGCTCATCGCCTCACCATACCAGATGCGCCGACTCGCCGCCGACACCTTTTAATGTCGGATTAATGCCGGAATCGGCGCGGAATCGTCCGAAATTCACCGAAATCCCGCGAAATTCGCTCAGAATCGCGTAAAATCGGCGCCGTTTTTGCCGTCCTTTCGCCGTCTCTTTTTTCTTTTATATTTCTGTTGTCTGCGCTAGAATAGTTGTCCTTGTCCACTTCCCGGGAGAAAATCTCATGTCTGCCAAGTCGCTGGAACTTTCGCCGTCGGTGTCGCGTGTGCGCCGCGCGCTCGCCTCGCCCCTTTCGCGCCGCCGCTTTCTCGGCGGAGCCGCCGCCGTCGGTCTGACCTTCCACGGACTGCCGCGCGCCGCCCGCGCCGAGGGCAAACTCGTCTTCTACAACTGGGCGACCTACATTGACGAGGACACCATCCCCGAGTTTGAGAGTCTCGCCGATGTGGAGGTCGTTGAGGACTTCTTCGCCAGCAACGACGAACTTTTCAACAAGTTGCGCACGGGCAATCCTGGTTTTGATGTGATTGTGCCGAGCAGTCCGACTCTGGCGCGGATGATCATCGCCGACATCGTGCAGCCGCTGGATCACTCGGCGATTCCGAACAAGAAGAACATCGCCGCGCGTTTTCTTGACGAGGAGTTTGACCCGGGCCGCCGTTACTCGCTGCCCTACACCTGGGGAACGGTCGGCGTCGGCTATCGCAAGTCGGCGGTTGACGCTCCGATCACTTCGTGGGGCGAGATTTTTGACTCGGATCAGTATTCGGGTCGCATCGCTGTTCTTGACAGCGCCGAGGACATGATTCCCGCGGTGATGCGTTATCTCGGTCTCAGTGTGAACGAGACGGATCCTGCCGCGATTCGGCGCGCCGGCGAGGTTTTGCGTCGTGCGAAGCCGCATTTCAAGGCGATTGCGGGCGACAACGGTCAGGACTTGCTTGCCGCCGGCGAGGTGGACATCGCGGTTGAGTACAACGGCGATGTTGTGCAGGTGATGGCGGAGGATGACGACATTGATTTTGTCGTGCCGAAGGAAGGCACATTGATCTGGCAGGATGTGCTTTCGGTTCCGACCGGGGCGCCGAATCCGCTTGCGGCGCATGCGTTTATCAACACGCTTCTGGATCGTGATGTCGGCGCGCGGATCGCGGATTACATTCAGTATGCGACGCCGAACGAGGCGGCGCTGGCGCTGACGGCGACGGAGTATCGCGAGAATCCGGCGATTTTCCCGCCGGATTCGGTGATGCGGGTTTCGGAGACTTCCAATTATCTGGGCGAGGAGTATGAGGAGAACATTTCCCGCGCCTGGGACGAGTTTCACGCGGCCTGACGGCGCCGTTGTTGTCAATTAACGGGGACGATGACGGTGATGACGCCCGCGTTATTGTCTCCGTCGTCTCTGACGATGGAAACGGCGACGGGGACAATGAAAGGGCGCCTTGATTGTCGTCCAAAGTTAACAGGGACGACGGTGATGGCGGCGGTGTTGTTGTCTCATTGTCCG
>JALCBB010000083.1:0-5097 GCA_028066985.1 Alphaproteobacteria bacterium | reverse complement strand
ACGGGAAGGAGGAGGAAACAAAAACAATGGACTCGCCCCAGGAGTCTCCCCGCGAACGCCCCTGGCTCTTCGCCGTCAGCGCCGTCCCGCCGCTGCTCTGGCTCGCCGGACTCTTCTTCGCGCCCCTCCTCATCATCTGGGGATACTCCTTCGGCGAAAAAAGCGGCCTCATCGACATTGAAGTCACCTGGACGCTGGACAACTACATCCGCGCCCTGGATCCGATCTACTTCCAGATCTTCACGCGCTCGCTCGCCTACGCCCTCGCCACCACCGCGCTCTGCCTCGCCATCGGCTTTCCGGTGGCGATGGTCATCGCCTTCAGCGACCCGCGCTGGCGGCCGTTTCTGCTGTTTCTGATCGTCCTGCCGTTCTGGACAAACCTCCTCATCCGCACCTACGCGCTCGTCCGCATCCTCGGCAACAAAGGCACCGTCAACACAGGCATCACCTGGCTCTGGGAACGCGTCTCCGTCGCCATGGAAATTCTCGGCCTCCCCGCGCTGGAACCCTTCACGCCGCTGCCGATGCTCTTCAACTCCTTCGCCGTCGTCTTCGGACTCACCTACGTCGCCCTGCCCTTCATGATCCTGCCCCTCTACGCATCGCTGGAACGCCTCAACCGCCAGCACATGGAAGCCAGCCTGGACCTCGGCGCCGGACAGTGGCGCACCTTCTTTCTGGTCGTCGTGCCGCTCACCTCCACCGGAATCTTTTCGGGTCTCGTCATCACCTTCATTCCGACCCTCGGCAGTTTCCTCACGCCCGACATCCTCGGCGGGCCCGACTCGAGCATGATCGCCACCGTCATCGCGCGGCAGTTCGGCTCCGCGAACCACTGGCCCTTCGGCTCGGCGATGGCGTATATCCTCGTCTACGCGACCTTCTTTCTCCTCGCGCTGAACGCGATGTTCGTCATCCGCCGACAGCGCGCGCGCGACACCGCCGGACAGGAAGCGGTCGCCGCCCCCGCCGCCGCGAAGGAGACCGCCTCGTGAAAAAACGGCTCCGCGAACCCTTCTCCTACACGCGCCGCCCCGGCTTCGTGATCTTCTTCGGACTCACCCTCGTCTTTCTCTATCTGCCGATTCTCGTCCTCGTCGTCTTCTCGTTCAACGACTCGCGGCGCAACATCGTCTGGCGCGGATTCACATGGGACTACTACGGCAAAGCCGTCGGCGACGGCGACCTCATGCGCTCGTTCGCCAACTCCATCATCATCGCGCTGACCTCAACGGCGATTTCGCTCGCGCTCGGCGCGCTGCTCGCCGTCCTGCTGTGGCGATTCCGCTTCGCGGGGAAGTCTCTCCTGGAAGCGCTGAGCGCGCTGCCGATCGTGATGCCCGAAGTCTGCGTCGGCATCTCGCTGCTCGTCTTCTTCAGCGCCATCGGCTGGCCGACCGACCTGCCCTGGCCCCTCAACCTCGGCAACATCATCCTCGCGCATGTGACCTTCACTTTTCCGTTCGTGATGCTGGTGGTGCGCGCGCGGCTCGTCGGCTTCAACCTGGAACTGGAACAGGCGGCGCGCGACCTCGGCGCGAGCGGCGCGCAGGCGTTCCGGCATGTGCTGATTCCGTACATGCGCCCCGGCCTCGTCGCCGGCGGACTCCTCGCCGTCACCCTCTCGCTGGACGACTTCGTGATCACCTTCTTCACCGCCGGCCCCGAGAGTTCCACTTTTCCGATAAAGATTTACTCGCTGCTGAAGCGCGGCGTATCGCCCGACATCAACGCCGCGTCAACGATGCTCATCGCGGTGACGCTCGTCCTCGCGTCGCTGGGAGTGTTCTTTCAGGCGCGCGCCTCGCGCCGCGAGGCTCCCCTGCGCGGCGGAGACGGCGACGGCGACGGTGACGACAAGTAAGACGACGAATCCGACGGGAGAAACACAATGAGCGAAACGAGCGAAACGACCGAAACAACCGGAACGGAGACGGCGAATCCGCCGCCGCCGAACGCCGAAGACGAGATCATCCGCTTTGACAATCTCAGCAAACGCTTCGGAGATGTCACGGCGGTGCATCCGACGAGTTTTTCGGTGCGGCGCGGCGAATTTTTCGCGCTCCTCGGACCCTCGGGCTGCGGCAAGACGACGCTCCTGCGGATGCTCTCGGGCTTTCACGCGCCGAGCGAAGGACGCATCTTCATTGACGGCGAGGATGTCACCGCGCTGCCGGCGAACCGGCGTCCGATCAACATGGTGTTTCAGAGTTACGCGGTGTTTCCGCACATGAGCGTCGGCCAGAATGTCGCCTACGGCCTCAAGATCGCGCGCGTGCCGAAAGACGAGCGCGCGCGCCGCGTGGAAGAAGTGCTGTCGCTCGTGCAGTTGAACGGCATGGCGGAGCGCCGTCCGTCGCAGTTGTCGGGCGGACAGCAGCAGCGCGTCGCGCTCGCCCGCGCCCTCGTCATGCAGCCGAAGGTGCTGCTCCTGGACGAGCCGCTCTCGGCGCTGGACGCGAAACTCCGCGAACACATGCGCGGCGAACTCGTGCGCCTGCAGAAACAGGTCGGCATCACCTTCATCATCGTCACCCACGACCAGGACGAGGCGCTCTCCATGGCCGACCGCGTCGCCGTGATGAACGGCGGACGGCTGGAACAACTCGCGCCGCCGCAGACGCTCTACGAAAGCCCGTCATCGCGCTTCGTCGCCGACTTCATCGGACGGATCAACTTCTTCGCGGCGCGGGTGGTCGCGGAGAACGGCGCGCGGGTTGTCGCGAGTCCGGTGCTGGGGACGCTCGCGCCGGCGCTGACTCCGCCGTCGGCCGCGGAGGGCGAGGAGGTGACCGTGGCGCTGCGTCCGGAAAAAATAGAAGTGCAGGCGTCGCCGCCGACAGGCGACGACCCGCGCACGCGCTCGCTGCCCGGCGTGATCGCGGAGGTCTCCTACTACGGCGACTACTGCACGGTGGAAGTGGATCTGCGCGGCGCGGAAGGCTCGCAGCGCGTGACCTCCTTCGTGCCGAACGCGATCCGCGAGACGGGCGTGCAGTTCTCGCCCGGGCAGGAGGTCTGGTGCGCGTGGTGGAGTTCGGATATCCTCGTCATTGACGAGGCCGCGAACTGAGACGGACGGCACGGACGGGACGGACAAACAAACGGCACGGACAACGAACGGCGCGGACAAACAAACGGCACGGACAACGAACGGAGCGGAAAAATGAGCGGAAAAAACGGCGGCAAAACCCTGCGCGCCCTCGGACGCGGCGACCTCGCGCCTCTGACGCCGTTGCAGCGTCATGTGACGCAGGAAGAAGGCACCGAGCGCGCCTTCACCGGCGAATACTGGCGCGAAAAGCGCGCGGGAATGTATCACTGCGTCGTCTGCGGGCGCGGCCTTTTCGCGTCGCGCGACAAATACGACAGCGGCACGGGCTGGCCCTCGTTTGACAGGCCCGCGGGCGCCGAGGTCGTGGCGGAGGAGACCGACAGAAAACTTTTCATCGCCCGCACCGAGGTGCATTGCGCGTGGTGCGGCGCGCATCAGGGACATGTCTTCAATGACGGTCCGCGGACGACGGGGAAGCGATACTGCATTAATTCGGCGTCGTTGAAGTTCGTGCCGGACGCCGAGGGCTTGTCGGGTGACGATTAGCGGCGCGTGTCCGGAGTGAATTGAGATTGTCTGACGGGTCTGACAGGTCTGACGGAGTTCTGGTGACGGGCGCGTCCGCGCGGCTGGCGGGTTCGTTTCTGGAGTCGCTGGCGCGCGGCGGCTGTCGTCTGGTTCTGCACGGACATCGGCGGGTCGCCGCGCTTGAGGCGGAGCGCGCGCGGCTCTTGTCGCTGGGCGCGGAGTCGGTGACGGTGCTGTCGGCGGACTTCGCGCATTTCTCGGAAGCGGACGCGGCGGTTTTGATCGCGCGCGCGGAGGAGGCGGTCGGCGGACGGCTTTCGCTTTTTTTGAATCTGGCGTCGTTATTTGTGCCGGATTCGGCGCTGGATGATTCTGTCGCGGTTCATTCGGCGGTTAATTATGAGGCGCCGGTGTTTCTGGTGAAGGCGCTGGCGGAGTCGGCGAAGACGGCGACGGTGACAGAGACGGCGGCGGATTCGGATGTGCTGGCGGTGTTGTTGTGTGACGGCGAGTCTGCTGTGGCGCGCGGCGGCGGACTGGGCGGTTATGCTCTGGCGGCGGAGCGGTTATACGGCGGCATTTCGGGGCTGGCTTGCGAGGCGGCGCCCTGGGTTCGTGTTAACGGGCTGGCTTTAGGACCTGCGGCGCGGGGCGAGCGGCAGTCGGAGGCGCATTTTATGTCTTTGGTGCGTCGGCGTTTGCTGGCGCGTGTGGTCGGGGGAGGCGAGATGGTTGCGGCGCTGGAATTTTTGCGAACGGCGCGGAGTGTGACGGGCGAGGTTCTGCATCTGGACGGCGGCGCGCGCGCGGCGCGGGCGGCGCGGGGTGACGGTGGTGACAGTTATGAGATATTGATTGAGCGTCTGGCGTTGTCGTGTCGTGTGGGATGGCTTGAGGGCGAGCGCGAGCGGTTGCAGGAGTTGTGGTTTTCGGTTCGCGGTGTTGTGGAGGGTGATCCTGGCGATGGCGATGATCTGGGGGGTGTGGTGGATTATGGTTCGGCGGTTCGTCTGCTGCGCGGGGCTGTGGAGGGGACGCGGGCGCGTTTGCTGGAGACGCTGGGCGAGGAGATTCTGTCTTTGCTGATGTCGGAGTTTCCGAGGCTGAGTCGGGTTGAGTTGCGGATAGAGAAGCCTGCTATTTATGGAGATGCCGAGGCTGTCGGCATTCTTCTGCGCCGTCCCCGCCGCCAATGAATTCGGCGCACCATCTTCGTCATTAGTGATTGACCAATTAAGAGGACAACGAAGGTCAGCATCTGGCATTAGTGGGAGTTTGACTAAGACATTCACGATAGCCGCTCAAGCGAACAGCGCCAACTAATGCCCGCAGGCGCTGCCTGCAAAAAAATAATTTGACTATTTAAGGGGTCAATTAAATCGGCGTTCAGCATTTGGCATTAGCGGGAGTTTGACTAAGACATTCACGATGCTGGCTCAAGCGAGCGATGCCAGCGGACGGGTGCGGGCTAGCCCGCAAAAAATAAATAATAATTTATTGACTATTTAAGG
>JALCBB010000082.1:5579-8364 GCA_028066985.1 Alphaproteobacteria bacterium | reverse complement strand
TCTATTAATTACCAAATTAATTTTTTAATTTTTTTGCGGGCTAGCCCGCACCCATTAGTTGGTGCCGCTCGCTTGAGCCAACATCGTGAATGTCTTAGTCAAAGTCTTACTAATGCCAAAGATCGCACTTCGTCTGTCCCTTACATAGCAGACTTGTAGAGGGCGAGGGTGTTCTCAAATGTCATCTCAACAGGATTGGACGCGGCAGTCGGGTCCTTAACAGCCGCGCGCGCCAGTTCGTCCAGTCGCTCCGCCTCAACGCCCAACTCCCCCAAGCCGCCGGGAATGCCAATCTCACCGTTAAGGTCGCACACAAACTCATAAAACCCGTCAAAGCCGCCGCTCAACCCCAGATAACCGCACAAACGCTCAACCCGCGCCTCAATCACATCACGATTAAAACGCAACACCGCCGGCAACACCACGCCGTTCGTCGTTCCATGATGCGTTCCATACACCGCGCCCACCGGATGCGATAACGCATGCACCGCGCCCAGGCCGCCCTGAAACGACACCGCCCCCATCATCGCCGCAACCTGCATCCCGCCGCGCGCCTCCAGATCACCGCCGTCACGATACGCCCGCGGCAAATTCTCCTTCACCAGACGCAAACCCTCAACCGCCACACCGTCAGCCATCGGATGAAAACCCGCCGAACAATACGCCTCCAGACAATGCGCGAAGGCATCCATCCCCGTGCCAGCCGTCACCGCCGCCGGCACCCCCAGCGTCAACTCAGGATCCAAAACCACAACGCGCGGCATCACACCAGGATGAAAAATGATCTTCTTCTCCCGCGTCGCCGAATTCAAAATCACGCCGCTCCGACTCACCTCCGACCCTGTGCCGGCCGTCGTCGGCACCGCGACCACCGGCGCGATCGCGTCCGCGTCGGCGGCGCGCCACAGATCGCCGATGTCCTCAAAATCCCACACCGGCCGCGACTGCCCGCACATGAACGCCACCATCTTGCCGACATCCAGCCCCGAACCGCCGCCGAACGCGACAACGCCGTCGTGTCCGCCGGCGCGATACGCCTCAAGGCAGAAGTCCAGGTCCGCCTCGGTCGGATTCGCGCCCGCGCCGCCGCACAACGCGCGTCCGAAGCCGGCGGCGTCGAGCGCGTCAAGGGCGCGCGCGGTTATCGGCAACTCGGCGAGCCCCCTGTCCGTCACCAGCAGCGGACGCCGCACCCCCGCCGCCGCGCACGCCGCGCCGAGTTCGTTCAGCCGTCCGGCGCCGAACCAGATTGTCGTCGGATACGACCAGTCGCCTCGCAAAGTCATCGCGCCGCCCTCCCTTATGATCTTTCAAAGTTGCGGCGGAACTCCCAGTCGGTCACATGACGCTCAAATTCCGACTGCTCCCACTCCGCCGCGTGAACATAATGATTCACGACATCGTCGCCGAACGCCGCGCGCAGCATCTCGGAATCCCGCAGCGCCGCCGTCGCCGCGGGGAGGGTCTTCGGAATTTCGCGTCCTTCGCCGCTGTAGGCGTCGCCGCGGAACATGTCTTCCAGCGGCAGCGACTCTTCAATGCCGCGCATGCCCGCCGCCAGTAACGCCGCGAACGCCAGATACGGATTCAAATCCGAGCCGCCCACGCGACATTCCACGCGCACCGCCTCGGTGTTCGCGCCGCAGACGCGATAGCCCGCCGTGCGGTTGTCGTCCGACCACACTGCTTTTGTCGGCGCGAAGGTGCCGCGCGCGAAACGCTTGTACGAATTCACATTCGGCGCGAGAAAAAATGTGATCTCGGACGCGTGCGCGAGGAGTCCGGCGAGATAATGACGCATCATCGGCGACATTCCGCGCGCGTCGCCGGCGTCGTAGAAGAGCGGCGCGCCCTCGGACGACCACAGCGACTGATGAATGTGACTGGACGACCCCGCGCGCTCGTGCGACCACTTCGCCATGAAAGTCGCGGCGTGTCCGCGCTGCCATGCGATTTCTTTCGCCGCGTTTTTGACGATGCTGTGGCTGTCGGCCATCGTGAGGGCGTCGGCGTAGCGGATGTTGATTTCGCCCTGTCCCGCCTCGGCCTCGCCCTTGGAGTTTTCAACGGGCACGGCGGCGGCGTTGAGTCCGTTGCGGAGGGCGCGATAGACGCTCTCTTCTTTGGTCGTCTGGAAGATGTGGTAGTCCTCGTTGTAGGCGCTGATAGGAGTCGGACGCGCGCCGTCGGCGAGTTCCTCGTAGGTTTCGCGGAAGAGGAAAAACTCAAGTTCGCTCGCCATCATCGCGCGGATGTTCATTGTTTCCAGGCGCGCGATCTGTTTACGCAGGACGGCGCGCGGCGAGTGCGGGACGGGCGTGTGGTCGTGGTGATCCAGGACATCGCAGAGGACGAGCGCGGTGCCTTCGAGCCAGGGGATGACGCGCAGGGTGGAGATGTCGGGTTTCATTGTGTAGTCGCCGTATCCGGCGGACCAACTTGTGGCTTTGTATCCGTCGGCGGGGAACATTTCTATGTCGGTGGCGAGGAGGTAGTTGCAGCCGTGGGTTTCTTCCCAGGCGGAGTCGAGGAAGAAGTTGATGTGGAAGCGTTTGCCCATGAGGCGTCCTTGCATGTCAATGCAGGCGGCGATGACGGTGTCGATCGTGCCGTCGGACGCGAGTTGTTTCAGCGCATCCAGCGTTAACTTTCCCGAGATTTCTGTCATATTCCCCTTGCTCCTTAGACTCTCCTAGAGACCAATTCAGGCATTAGCAGGCACTGAATATAGACTTTTAACGGCGTTCGCTCAAGCGGGCAATACCCGCTAATTGACACCATTAAT
>JALCBB010000082.1:0-5479 GCA_028066985.1 Alphaproteobacteria bacterium | reverse complement strand
TGTCTATTAGTAATTAATGAAAAACAATTATTTTATTGACACCATTATTTGTCTATTAGTAATTAATGAAAAACAATTATTTTATTGACACCATTAATTGTCTATTAGTAATTAATGAAAAACAATTATTTTATTGACACCATTATTTGTCTACTATTAATAATAAGAAAATGATTTATTTAATTGACCCCATTAATTGTCCATTTAATTTTAATTTTTTTGCGGGCTAGCCCGCACCCATTAGTTGGCGTGCTTTCGCTTGAGCGGCTACATTAAGAGTCTAAAGTTAACTCCTACTAATGCCAAAGGCTGCTCTTCGTCTGTCTCCTAATTGTTTGTCCCCTAATTAAAAAGGGGCGGGGGTGCCCGCAAATACTCCGCAGACACCCCCCGCACTTCAGCCCCCGTAACGATACGGACGGCCCGCCTTCTCCATCGTCGCGTTGTACTCTTTCAAAATAGACACCACACGAGCCTTCGTCTCCGACTCGGACGCAATCTCATCCCAAAACACACGCGCCGCAGACTCAACCGTCGCCCACTCGTCATCCGGAATGCTCGTCAACTGCAACTTCGTCCCAGTCGTCCGAAGCTCAGCCTCCCCGCCCCAGTACCACCACTGACGATAATAATGCGAACTGTCCATCGTCAGACGCAACAACTCCTGCAAATGCGCCGGCAACTCATGCCACCGATCCATATTCGCAAAAAATGAACCAGCCCAGGCGCCGGAAATGTTGTTCGTCAGAAAGTAGTTCGTCACATCAGCCCAGCCGACCGTGTAATCCTCCGTGATGCCAGACCACGCGATGCCGTCAAGCTCGCCCGTCTGAACCGCGACCTCAATGTCCTCCCACGGCAAAGTCACCGGCACAACACCAAACTGACTCAGAAAACGTCCCGCAGTCGGAAAAGTGAAAACACGCTTGCCCCGCAAATCACCAAGACCGCGTATCGGATCCTTCGTCGCAAAATGACACGGATCCCACGCCCCCGCCGATAACCACTTCACACCAACACGCGTATACTCCGCGTCCCAGATCTCGCCCAGACCCCACTGGTTGAACAACACAGGCACATCCAGAGAATAACGGCACGCGAACGGAAAATATCCGCCGAACACCGTCACCTCGGTCGGAGACGCCATGGAATCATCGTCGGACTGCACCGCGTCAATCGTGCCGCGCTGCATCGCCCGAAACAACTCGCCCGTCGGAACCAACTGGTCAGCGAAAAATAACTCAATCTCCATCTGACCGGCCGCGACACGGTTGAACGCGTCAATCGCAGGCTTGACCACATGCTCGGCAAGCGCAGGTCCGGCATAGGTCTGCATCCGCCAGCGAATCGGCGACTGCGCATGCACCGCCGGCGCCGGCATCGCGGAAGCCGCCGCTAAACCCGCGGCGCCTCCGGCAAGAAATTTACGTCTGCTCGTCATTGGATTCTCCTTTCATCACAATCCAAAGTTGCAGCGCCGCTACTCCCCGTACACACGGCCGGGAAGCCACAACGCTATCTCAGGGAAACGCATCACAAGCGCAAGCCCCAGAACCATCACGCCGACAAACGGAACTATCGACGCGTAAATGTCGCGCAGACGAATCTCAGGAGGAGCCATCGCGCGCATCAAAAATAAATTGTAACCGAACGGCGGCGTCATATACGCGATCTGCGTCGTTATCGTATACAAAACACCATACCAGATCAAATCAAAACCCAGAGACTGCACCAAAGGCACATACAACGGCGCCACAATCACCAGCATCGCCGTGTCGTCCAGAAAGGTGCCCATCGCGATAAACGACAACTGCATCAGAATGAGTATCGTCCACGGGCTGAGATCCAGGCGCTCGGTGAAAAGATTGTCAATCGCGCGAACCGCGCCAAGGCCGTCAAACACCGCGCCGAAACCTATCGCCGCAAGAATAATCCACATGAACATGCACGAAATCGCCAGCGTCTGACGCACAGAGGTCTCAAAAACCGCGCGGGTCATGCGTCCTTTAAGCACCGCCGCCGCGAACGCCGTCATCGCGCCAATCGCCGAACTCTCAACAAGACTCGTCCAGCCCCGCACAAACGGCACCATCATCGCCGCGAAAATCACAAGAGGCAGAAGGCCGGCACGCAGCAAGCGCATCTTCTCCGCGAAGGGAATTCGGCGTTCCTCCTCGGACAACGCGGGGCCAAGTTCGGGCTGAATGCGGCAGCGCACCGCGATGTAAATGATGAACAGCGCCGCCATCATCAGTCCAGGAAAAATGCCGGCGAGCCATAATTGTCCCACGGGCTGCCGCGCTATCAACGCATACAAGACCAGCACCACCGACGGCGGCACCAGGATGCCAAGCGACGAGCCAGCCTGTATCACGCCCGTCACCATTCGCTTGTCGTAGTTGCGGCGCAGAAGTTCGGGGAGCGCTATTGTCGCGCCTATCGCCATGCCGGCGACCGAGAGTCCGTTCATCGCCGAAATCAAAACCATGAGGCCTATCGTGCCTATCGCGAGGCCGCCGCGCACCGGACCCATCCAGGCGTGAAACATTTTGTAGAGATCGTCGGCAATGCGCGACTCCGAAAGCACATAGCCCATGAAGATGAACATCGGCAGCGTCAGCAGCGGATACCACGACATCACCTTGACCGCCGCCGCGAAACTGATGTCAACGCCGCCGCGTCCGCCCCAGAGGAGCAGCGCCGACGCCGCGCCGACAAAGCCGATCGCGCCGAAGACGCGCTGTCCCGTCATGAGCATGAGCATCATCGTGGAAAACATGATGACGGCGATGAGTTCGTGCGACATCAGAAACTTTCCCCGCGGACGCGCATGATGTCCTTGAAAAACTCGGAGACCGCCTGCAGAATCATCATCACAATTCCGACGCACATCGCCACCTTTATCGGCCAGGTGTACGGACGCCACGCCGTGGAACTGCGCTCGCCGTATTCAATTGAGTAGGCGGTGCTGCCGAGAGCGCCGTAAAGAAGCGCGCCGAGATAAAAAAGCAGGAAGAAAACCGTGAAAAGATCCACCCACGCCTTTGTTTTGTCGGACCAGGCGCCGTAGAAGAGGTCCATCCGCACATTGGAGCCGAGTTGGATTGAGTACGCGCCGCCGAGAATGTAGTAGGCGACCATCGTGAACTGCGCGGACTCAAGCGTCCAGAGCGAGGGGCGGAAGAATACCTTGGAGATTGACGACCACAGCAGTATCCCGACGAGGACAAAGATGAAGTACATGACGAAGCGGCCGATGCGGTAGTTGAAGGCGTCTACCCAGCGCACATAGCGCTTTATGTGTTTAAGCACGGGCTGTCTCCTCGTCAGACCTGCGACGCCGTCGTTGTCGTCGTCATTAACATTAACGGCGACGGCGACAAAACGCCGCCGCCGTTGTCGTCACCGTCATTGTCACCGTCATTGTCAACGGGAACGATAACGCGGCGCCGTCACTGCCAGCGTCGGCACCGTCGCTGTCGCCCTCTCCCCTGCCCTCGCCGTCAACGCTAATTGTCAAACGACAGCCAGCGCGAATTGTGCTTGTCAGTCGTGTTGTCACGCCAGCCCTTCAAATTCGGCGCCACCAACTGCTTGGAAATGTAATAGTAAATCGGCGCGACAGGCTGATCGTCCATCGCGATCGCCTCCGCGCGCCGCATCACATTCGCGCGCTGCGACAAGTTCGTGTTGTTCTCGGCCTCAACCATCAGCCGATCAAACTCGGGGTTGCTGTAGTTGCCATAGTTGAAGCCGCCGGTGCGCGTCTCAAGAAGGTAGAGGAAGTTCTGCGCGTCGTTGTAGTCGGAAATCCAGCCGGCGCGCGCGACCTCAAAGTCTCCCTGCTGCAGGTCGGCGTAGTGCGTCGTGACATCGGTGTTGAAGAGTTCGGTCTCAACGCCGAGAGCCTTCCACATCGCCGAAATCGCAACCGCGACACGCTTGTGATTCTCCGAAGTGTTGTAACGCAAAACCACCTTCAACGGACGACCGCCGTCGCCATAGCCGGCGTCGGCGAGGAGTCCCTTGGCGATCTCAACGCGCTCGTCATACGGAGTCTTCGCCCACTCCGCATTCGCGGGCGCGCCATAGTTGCCCGTGCCGGGCGCGACAAAACTATACGCCGGAATCTCTCCCGTGCGGAGAACCTTGTGCGCCACAACCTCGCGGTCAATCGTCATTGACAGCGCCCGACGCACACGCACATCGTCAAACGGCGGGCGCGCCGTGTTGAAGGCATAGTAGTAAATGCCCTGATACGGCGCGATGCGAAGACTCTCCGGAATCTCGCGGCGGATCAGGTCGATCTGCTCGGACGGAATGTCGCGCGCAACATCAATCTCGCCGGCGCGAAACTTGTTGAGCATCGTAGTTCTGTCCTCAAGCGGGAAGTAGACAACCTCGTCAAAGAACACGCTGTCAGCGTCAAAGAAGTTCTCGTTCTTCGCAAGACGCACATGCACATTCGGTATCCACTCGGTGACCTTGTAAGGTCCGTTGACGACGATGTTTTCGGGCTTGGACCACTCCTGCGAGGTCCGGTCGTAGCGCGTCAGGACATGCTGCGGCACCGGATACGAAGTCGCATGCGTAAGTTGCTCAAGAAAATACGGCGCGGGCGCCTTCAGTTTCGCCTCAAGAACCTTGTCGCTGACCGCGCGTACCTGCAAAACCTCGGCGCCGGACTTGCCGGTGTTGTAATCCTCGGCGCCGTCAATGATGTAGAGAAGCGACGCATACTTCGCCGCGATCTCGGGATCCAAAATGCGGCGCCAGGCATAAACGAAATCGTGGGCGCTGACGGGAACTCCGTCAGACCAGGTGTGGTCGCGCAGGATGAAGGTGTAGGTGAGGCCGTCGGTGCTGATGTTCCAGGACTCGGCGGCGCCGGGGACGGCGCGTCCGTCGGCGTCGGCGGTGGTGAGGCCGATGAACATCTCCTGAATGATGTACGAAGTGCTGACAATGCTGCTGAAGTGCGGGTCCATGCTCTCAGGCTCGCCGGCGCTGCCGATGCGGAGAGTGCCGGCGGCGTGGGCGGGCGCGATGACGGCGGCGGCGGTGACGAGGGCGAGGAGGATGGCGGGCATCCGCTTGCGGGCTGTCTGGAACATGGGTATTTCCTCCCTTTTTAATGGTGTGGACGGGGCTGTTTGCCTGGGGGTAATTTAATGCAAATTCCGCGCCCTTGCAAGCGCATTAATAAGGAGACAAACGAGGCACAACCCCTGGCATTAGCGGGCGCTGACCTTATTAATTGTCTAACTAGTAACAGAATAAATCTCTTTTTAACACATTAATTGTCTATCAGTAATTATTAATGAATAACAATTATTTTTTGACCCCATTATTTGTCTATGTTAATAAGAGAAGAATTTATTTAATTGACCCCATTAATTGTCTAACTAGTAACAGAACAGATCTCTTTTTAACACATTAATTGTCTATCAGTAATTATTAATGAATAACAATTATTTTT
>JALCBB010000081.1 GCA_028066985.1 Alphaproteobacteria bacterium | reverse complement strand
TGCGGGCTAGCCCGCACCCATCTGCTGGCATCGCTCGCTTGAGCCGGCATCGTGGATGTCTAAGTCAAACTCCCACTAATGCCAAAGATCGCGCTTCGTCTGTCTCCCGTTAAACGCCAATTGACAATAACACCAGTATCTGCGACCCTGTCACAGTCACGCAGCCACCCGCAAAAGGAGGAACCCTCATGTCCGGAACTGTTCGCAACGCGGTGTTGTCGGCCGTTATCGCGCTCGTCGTCGCCGTTGTCGTCATCGCCGCCGCCCCCGAAGGCGACAGCCCGACAGCCCCAGACCAGAACAACTCCACCTGGGACGCCATCCAGACACGCGGAACCCTCCGCATCGGCGTAACCCAGGCGCCGCCCTGGTACTTCAAAGACCCCGCAACCGACGAATGGTCCGGACTCGGCGTCTCCATCGGCGACGCGATGGCCGAATCCCTCGGCGTTTCGCTCGAACCCGTCGAAGTGACCTGGGGCACCGCCGTCTCGGCCCTCCAGGCGAATCAGATCGACACCATGTTCGTCCTTGACGCGACTCCCGCGCGCGCCGTCGCCATCGACTTTCCCGCGCAGCCGCTTCTCTACTACGCGCTCGCCGTCCTCGCCGACGACGACCTCGACATTGAAACCTGGGACGACCTCAACCGCTCCGACATCTCCATCGCCGTCACCCAGGGCACCACCATGGACACCTATGTCACCGGACGGCTCGCCGAGGCGACCATTCTGCGCTTTCCTTCGAACGGCGAAGCCGTCGCCGCGTTTCAGTCTGAACGCGTGAACGCCGTGTCGCTTTTCCACCCGCCGCTGATCGCGATGCGCGAAAAAATCGGACGCGGACAGATCGTCCTGCCCGCCCCGATCCGGCAGTCGACCTCGTCGGCGGGAGTGCGCCGCGAGTCCGACACGCGCTGGCGCGACTGGGTCAACACCGCCATCTCCTACTACTACCAGACCGGCCAGACGCAGGTCTGGTACGAGGACTTTCTCGTCTCGTTCGGCGTTGATCCCGACACCGTGCCCGCCATCCGCCGCGAAGACTGGTAAGACGGAACGCCCCCCGGCTCCGCCGGCCGCCGTCTGTTCGGAGGCGTCTCTTGGGCTACGAGTGGGACTTCGCGGTCGTCTTCCGCGACTTTGACCTTCTGCTCCTCGGACTGGTCAACACGCTGAAGGTCACCGGTCTCGCGCTGCTGTTCGGCGTTCCGCTCGGCCTCGCGCTCTCGCTGGCGCGCCTTTACGGGAATTTCGCGGCGCGCCTTTTTGTCGGACTCGTGATCGAGTTCCTGCGGACGACGCCGCCGATCGCGCAGTTGTTCTGGTTTTTCTTCGCTCTTCCGATACTGATCGGCGTGGAGATTGATCCGTTCCGCGCTTCGGTTCTGACCTTTTCGCTGCAGAGTTCGGCGTTTTTCGCCGAAGTTTTCCGCGCGGGGATTCAGTCCGTTGAAGCCGGACAGTGGGAGGCGTCGCGCGCCATCGGCATGGACCGCAACGAGACTCTCAGGCGCGTGATTCTGCCGCAGGGGGTCAAGCGCATGATTCCCGCGTTTCTCGAGCGCGCCATCGAACTGATGAAGACCACCACTCTGGTCAGCGCCATTTCCTACGCCGATCTGCTGTATCAGGCGAACAGCGTCGCGCAGTCCACCTACCGCACGATCGAGGTTTTCAGCGTCGCCGCGGGGATGTATTTTGTCGTGATCTTCGCCTGCTCGCTCGGCGTGCGGCGCCTGGAGCGGCGCATGGCGCGCTCGGGCGAAACCGTCATGAACTGAGGAACGGAAAAACATGGGACACAACTGGGACTTCTCGTCGGTCTTCGCCAGCCGCGCGCTTCTGCTTCAGGGGCTCGAAAACACTCTGATTCTCGGCGCGACCTGTCTGGCGCTCGGTCTTTTCTTCGGTCTTTTTGTCGGGGCGGCGCGCTTTTCGGGACGGGCGTGGCTTTATTTTCCGGCGACCGTGTTTGTCGAAGTGTTTCGCAACACGCCTGTTCTGGTTCAGATCATGTGGTTTTTCTTCGCCTTTCCGATCATCGTTCCGTTCCAGGTGGACGCCTTCACCGCGGCGGCGATCGGTCTGACTCTGAACACGGTGGCGTTTTCGTCCGAGATCTACCGCGCCGGGCTTCAGTCTCTCGCGCGCGGACAGTGGGAGGCGGGCAGGGCGCTCGGCATGAGTTACTGGCAGCAGATGTTTCGCGTCATTCTTCCGCAGGCGGCGCGGCGGATGCTTCCGGCGTTCATGAACCGCGCCGTCGAACTGTTCAAGATGACTTCGCTGGCGTCGGTCGTGGCGTACGGGGAACTGATGCATCAGGCGAAGGTGGTCTCGACGATTTCGTTCAATCCGATAGAGATGTACACTTCGGTGGCGCTGATTTTCTTCGCGGTGCTGTTTCCGATGACGGTGTTCGCGCGCCGTTTCGAGACGCGCGGCGACCCGCGGGGGCGGTCATGAGCGGCGGGCGCGGGGCGGACGGGGCCGGCGAGGCGCTGCGGATAGAAGACCTGCGCAAGTCTTTCGGTGATCTTGAGGTTCTCGGCGGCGTCAGTCTGTCCGTGCGGCGCGGGGAGGTTGTGGTTGTGATCGGGGCGTCCGGTTCGGGCAAGTCGACGATGCTGCGCTGCGTGAATTTCATGGAAATCCCGACCTCGGGAAAAATCTTTCTCGGCGGCGCGCTGGTCGGCAGGGAGCGCGGCGGCGGGATCGAGTATCGCGAGAAGGAACTCACGCGTCTGCGCGCGCGTGTCGGGATGGTGTTTCAGCATTTCAATCTTTTTCCGCACATGACGGTTCTCCAGAATGTGATGGAGGGTCCGAAGACCGTCCTCGGGTGCGACGGCGAGGAATGCCGGCGGCGCGGAAATCTGTATCTGGACAGGGTCGGACTCGCCTGGAAGGCGGAATCGTATCCTTCGCAGCTCTCGGGCGGACAGCAGCAGCGCGTCGCCATCGCGCGCGCCCTCGCGATGGAGCCCGAGATCATGCTTTTTGACGAGGCGACTTCGGCGCTTGATCCCGAACTGGTCGGCGAGGTTCTCGAGACGATGAAGGCGCTCGCCGAGGACGGCATGACGATGATCATCGTCACCCACGAACTGGGCTTCGCGTACACGGTGGCGGACAGGGTGCTGTTTCTTTCGGGCGGACGCGTTCTTGAAGAAGGGACGCCGTCCGAGGTTCTGACCTTTCCGCGCGAGGAGGGAACCAGGAACTTTCTGCGCGGACACGGAACTTTCCGGCTTCCCGAGCCGCGGCTGGACTGAGACTGAGGAGACAGAGGAGACAGGCGATGGCGACGCACGAATCGGAATTTGATCCGCGCAACGCGGAGGTCATGGTGTATGTGGACGGCGTTCTGCTTCCGCGCGCGGAGGCGAAGGTGTCGGTGTACGACAGCGGTTTCATGCTCGGCGACGGCATGTGGGAGGGTCTTCGTCTGCATGAGGGGCGCTGGCTGTTTTTCGAGGAGCATATGGAGAGGTTTTTCGGCTCGTGCCGCGCGGTCGGACTGGACGCCGGCGTCGACAGGGCCGGTGTTCTGGAGGCGCTGAACATGACGGCGGCGGCGAACGGCATGCGCACGGACGCGCATTGTCGTCTGATGCTGACGCGGGGAGTGAAGGAGCGTCCGTTTCAGCGGCCGTCGCTGAGCCGTTCGGGTCCTACGTTTGTGATCATCATGGAGCATGCGCGTCTGTCCGGCGCTGTCGCGGGGGTTCGTCTGGCGACGGTGTCGCAGGTGCGCGGTCTTCCGACGAGCCAGGACGCGAAGTACAACAGTCATTCCAAGCTGAACTGCGTCCTCGCGTGTCTGCAGGCGGAGGCGGCGGGCGCGGACGAGGCTCTGATGCTGGACCCGCACGGATTCGCGAACACGACGAATTCGTGCAATTTTTTCATTGTGCGCGGCGGCGAGGTCTGGACTTCGACGGGCGATTACTGCATGAACGGCGTGACGCGCGCCAAGGTCCTGGAGTTGTGCCGCGGCGCGGGGATACCGGCGCGCGAGAAGAATTTTTCTTTGTACGAGGTGTACAGCGCCTGCGAGGTGTTTCTGAGCGGCACCTACGGGGGTCTGGCTTCGGTTCTGGAGGTTGACGGCAAGCCTGTGGGCGACGGTGTTTATCCTGTGACGGAGCGTCTTCGCGGACTGTATGCGGATCTGATTGAGGGGTATGTTTCCGGGGACGGGGGCTGATTTTGTTTCGGGGGCTTCATTGACGGCGCCGCGTTTTGTTCTTTTTGGACTTCCTGCGGCGCGATCTTCGGCATTAGCGGGTGCTGCCCGCAAAAAAGCGGGCGGCGCCCGCAGGCATAAGTTGGTGTCGCCAGCAGGAGCGTCTTTCACGGCTAGTGCAAAGTCCGCTCTCACTGGTGGAAAGGCTTGCTCCCACGGGACTCTCCGTAGCGCGGCCTCTGGCATTAGTGGGAGTTTGACTAAGACATTCACGATGCCGGCTCAAGCGAGCGATGCCGGCAGATGGGTGCGGGCTAGCCCGCAAAAAAATTAAAAATTAATATAGACAATTAATGAGGTCAATTAAATAAATTGATCTCTTATTAATTGGACAAATAATGTGGCGGTAATTTTAATTAATTTAATTCTTTTAATTTTAATTTTTTGCAGGCAGCGCCTGCGGGCATCAGTTGGTGCAGTTCGCTTGAGCCGGCATCGTGAATGTCTTAGTCAGACTCCTGCTAATGCCAGAGATCGTTCTGTTAACTATCTTCCGAATCGGCGGCGCCGGCGATCACCAGCGTCGCCTCGCCGGGCAGGTCTCCCTCGCAGCCCTCGGCCCGCTCCGCCAGCGCCCCCAGGACGCCGCGCCACTCGCGCTCGAAACGCTTGCTCATCTCAAAACAAATCACGCCGCGCCGCTCGCCCAGCACCTCGGCGCCCAGGCGCAGGCTCCGCGCCAGTCGCCGCGGATTCTCAAACATCACCAGCGGACCCGAAAACTCCGCCGCGCCCGCGAAAGTCCGCCGAATCCGCGCCGCGCGGAGAGGCAGAAATCCCAGAAACACAAACCCCTTCCCCCCGAAACCCGACAGCGCCACCGCCGCCGTCACCGCGCTCGGCCCCGGCAGCACCTCCACGCGCACGCCGCGCCGCGCGGCTTCGGCGACCGCCGCGGCGCCCGGATCGCTCACGAGCGGCATGCCGGCGTCCGAGATCAGCGCGACTCGCCGTCCTGCGGCGAGGTGTGCTGTCACGCGCCGCGCCGCCGCCGTTTCGTTTTCGGCGCGATACGAGAACAACACCGGCGGAGTCGCCAGTCCGCAGCCTGCGAGCAGCCGCCGCGCGCGCCGCGTGTCTTCGGCGGCGAGCACATCGGCGGATTTCAGCGCTTCGCGCCCGCGCGGCGAGAAGTCGGAGAGGTTGCCGATCGGCGTCGCCACGACTGTCAGGCATGCTGACGGCGGAAATTCTCCCGCCGCCGGCGGCGCGGACTCCCCTGCCGCCGAAGACGAAGACTTTTTCGCCGCAGACGAAGACCTTCCCGTCGCCGAGGGCGCGGACTCCCCTGCCGCCGCCGGCGACTTTCCCTCTGGCGCGTTGCCGCCGCGGCGGCTAGAATGTTTTTTGATGCGCGGTTTTTTCATCATTCTGCTTCTCCTGTCGCTTGGGGCGACGCTTGTGATTCTCCTCGCCGGTCTTATCGTGATGGCGCGCGGAGGCGCCGTCAACGCGCGCTGGTCGAACCGTCTGATGCGCTGGCGGGTTTACGCGCATGCGGTGACGGTCGCGATTCTGTTTCTGGCGCTCGCGTCGTAGTCGTCCGCGATGGCTGTCCGTCTCACGCGAATCTACACCCGCGGCGGCGACGCCGGACAGACCTCCCGCGCCGACGGCGCCCGTGTCGCCAAGCACGACCCGCTGATTTCGGCGGTCGGCGCCGTTGACGAGGCGAACGCCGCCCTCGGCGTCGCCGCGACTCTCGCCGACAACGACACCGCCCGAAAAATCCGCCGGTTGCAGAATACACTTTTTGATCTTGGCGCGGATCTTTCTCTGCCTCCCGGAGACGGAGACAGCGACGGTGACGGGGACAAAAACGGGGACAATGGCGGCGGCAAAAAAAGAAAAAGTCTGCGGATTCTTCCTGAACAGGTCGCCGCGCTTGAAAAGGAGATAGACAGGTACAATGACGACCTGGGACCGCTTGAAAGTTTCATTCTGCCCGGCGGAACTCCGCTGGCGGCGGCGCTGCATCAGGCGCGCACCCTTGTACGCCGCGCCGAGCGCGAGGTGTCCGCCGTCATGGACAGCGCGGAGTATCGTCCGAATCCGGCCGCTTTTCGGTATCTGAACCGGCTCTCCGACCTGCTTTTCGTGATGGCGCGGCACGCCAACCTTGACGCGGGCGGCGATGTCCTCTGGAAGCCGGGCGGCTGACCCTCCCCCGTCGTCCTTGTCGGACGCTTTGACACGGGCGCGCGAACAGGCTAATAGTTTTCTGTCTGAAACCCTGCCGAGGCGACGAGCGATGAAGGTCATAGTTGGCGTGAAGCGAGTGATTGACGCTTATGTGAAGGTGCGCGTGCGCGCCGACGGCGGCGGTGTGGAAACCGACAATGTGAAGATGTCTATGAATCCGTTCTGCGAGATCGCGGTTGAGGAGGCGGTCAAACTCAAGGAGTCGGGCGCGGCGAGCGAACTGGTCGCGGTCTCGTGCGGTCCAAAGGAAAATCAGGAGACTCTCCGCACGGCGCTCGCGGTCGGCTGCGACAAGGCGATTCTGGCGGAGCATGACTCGCCGCTTGAGCCGCTTGCGGTGGCGAAGATTCTGCGTGTCCTTGTTGAACGCGAGGAAGCGGAACTGGTTTTGCTTGGCAAGCAGTCGGTTGACAACGACTACGGCAACACGGGGCAGATGCTTGCGGGCATGCTCGGCTGGAGTCAGGGCAGTTTTGTTTCGCGCATTGAGATTGCCGACGGCGCTCTTCGCGTCGCGCGCGAGGTTGACGACGGACTTGAAAAACTCAGGCTTTCCCTGCCCGCGGTTTTGAGCGCGGATTTGCGTTTGAATGTGCCGCGCTATGCGTCCTTGCCGAACATTATGAAGGCGCGTTCCAAGCCGATGGAGACGCTCGCGGCGTCTGATCTTGTCGCCGCGGACGACCTCAAGCCTCGTCTTGAGGTGCTTGAGGTGACGGAGCCGCCGCCGCGCGCGGCGGGTGTCAAGGTTGAGTCGGTGTCGGCGCTGGTTGAGAATCTGAAGGAGGCGAAAGTTTTGTGATGAGCGTTCTGGTTTTAGGAGAGCATGACGGCGCCGTTGTGAAGCCGTCGGTTTTGAGCGCGGTGACGGCGGCGCGGTCGGTTGCGGGCGGCGATGTTGATCTGCTGCTTTTGGCGGCGCCGGGGGGCGAGTCTGTCGGCGCGTCTGGCGCGATGATTGAGGGAGTCGCGCGGGTTCGTCTTGCGACTGACGCGGCGTTCGCGCATCCCCTGGCGGAGTCATTGGCGCCGCCGTTGGCGGAGTTGGCGAGCGAGTATGAGGCTGTGGTTGCGCCGGTGGGCAGTTTTGCGAAGACGGTGGTTCCGCGTCTGGCGGCTTTGCTGGATGTTCAGCCGGTGACCGAGGTTTTGGAGGTGATCGAGCCGGACTGTTTTTTGAGACCGTTATATGCGGGCAACGCGCTGGCGAAGGTGCGGAGTGTCGGACAGAAGCGGTTATTGACGGTGCGTGCGACGGCGTTTGAGGCGGCGGGCACGGGCGCGGCGGCGCCTGTGGAGTCTGTGTCTCTGGCGCCGGCGGAGCAGACGCATTCGGCGTGGGAGGCTGACGAGGTTTCTGCGAGTGATCGTCCTGAGCTGACGACTGCGAAGGTGGTGATTTCTGGCGGACGCGGCATGCAGAGCGGCGAGAATTTCAAGATTCTGGAGGCGGTGGCTGACAAGTTGGGCGCGGCTGTGGGTGCGTCGCGGGCGGCGGTGGACGCGGGTTTTGTGTCTAATGAGTTTCAGGTGGGACAGACGGGCAAGGTGGTGGCGCCGGACTTGTATATTGCGGTGGGGATTTCGGGCGCGATTCAGCACTTGGCTGGTATGAAGGATTCGAAGGTGATTGTTGCGATTAACAACGATGAGGAGGCGCCGATTTTCCAGGTGGCTGACTTTGGTCTGGTTGAGGATTTGTTTGTCGCTTTGCCCGAACTGGAAAAGTTGCTTTAAAGGGCTTCATCGACGGCGCCGGCGGGCGGCGCCCGCAGGCATAAGTTGGTGTCGCCAGCAGGAGCGTCTTTCACGGCTAGTGCAAAGTCCGCTCTCACTGGTGGAAAGGCTTGCTCCCACGGGACTCTCCGTAGTGCGGCATTTGGCATTAGTGGGAGTTAAATTCAGACATTCACGATGCTGGCTCAAGCGAGCGATG
>JALCBB010000006.1:25700-37097 GCA_028066985.1 Alphaproteobacteria bacterium | reverse complement strand
AAAAAAAAATTAAAAAAAGTGAATTTTCCTGATGTTTCTTGCGAAACATTAATTTTTTTCATTTTTTTTACTTCTTAATGTTTCGCGCGAAACATCGAAAGACTGAAAACATTGGATTTTTTCTTAATGTTTCGCGCGAAACATTAAAAAGGTCGTTTTTTTGAGAAATGGGGGATGGACGACGAATGGTGGTGCGGGGGGCGGGGGTGTGGCAGGGGGTCAGGGCATGTTTCGCGTGAAACAATTGGGTATTTGACGAATTAAGGGGTCATTAATGTTTCGCGTGAAACATCGGACAATAAAAAGGCGCCGCCCGGATGTTTCGCGCGAAACAATTTACGATTTGAGGCTCGCCAGGATCAGCGCGAAAACTTCATCGGGAGTGCCGGTGCCGTCAATAGAACGCAGCAAACCGCGAGACTCGTAAAACGGCAGAAGCGGGGCCGTCTGCTCTTTATAGACAGACAGACGACTGCGGATCGTCTCCTCATTATCATCCGAACGACCCTGCTCGGATGCCCTCCCCCGCAAACGCGCCAGCAACTCTTCCTCGCCGACCTCAATAGACACCACCCCGTCCAGCGCCGCGGACAACAAACCCTCCAGCGCCTCCGCCTGCCCTACCGTCCGCGGGAAACCATCCAGCAGAAAACCGCGATCGCAGTCCCCCGCGTTCATCCGCGCGATCACGACATCCGTGATCAACTCGTCCGACACCAGCGCCCCCGACTCCATCACCGACTTGACCTGCTTGCCGAGCGCGCTGCCTTCCGCCACCGCCGCGCGCAGAATGTCGCCGGTTGACAGCGCCGGCACGCGAAAATGCTCCGACAGCCGCGCCGCCTGCGTTCCCTTCCCCGCCCCCGGCGGCCCGAACATCACAAGACGCATAACCCTGCCCTCCTTCGTTACCGCCGCGCGCCGCGCAGACGCGCCCGGCGCACGAGCCCTTCGTACTGATGCGCCAGCAGATGAGACTGAATCTGCGACACTGTGTCCAGCGTCACCGTCACGACGATGAGCAGACTCGTTCCGCCGAAATAGAACGGCACCGCGTAGCGCGAAATGAGCAACTCCGGCAGGAGACACACGATCACCAGATACAGCGACCCCACCGCCAGCAGCCGGTTAAGCACATACGAAATGTACGCCTCGGTCTGCGGACCGGGACGAATGCCCGGAATGAATCCGCCCTGCTGCCTCAGGTTGTCGGCGGTGTCCTTCGGACTGACGACAAGCGAGGTATAAAAATAAGCGAAGAAGGCGATCAGCACGGCGAACAGCACCATGAACAGCGGCCGTCCATGCGAAACATTGTTGGCGATCCAGAGCAGCCACGGCGAACCGCTCTCCTGCGCGAATCCGGCGACGGTCAGCGGCATCAATAAAAGCGATGACGCGAAAATCGGCGGAATGACTCCCGCCGGATTAATTTTGAAGGGCAGATGTATCGCCTGACCCTGCCGCACCTGATTGCCGACCTGCCGCTTCGGAAACTGCACGACGAGTCTGCGCTGCGCCCGCTCCACGAAGACGATGCCGGTGATGACCGCGATGGACATGGCGAACAGAAACAGAATGAATCCCGACGACATCACGCCCGTGCGTCCGAGTTCCAGGGTTGAGACGATGGCGAGCGGCAGGTTGGCGACGATGCCCGCGAAGATGATGAGCGAGATTCCGTTGCCGACGCCGCGCTGCGTGATCTGTTCGCCGAGCCACATGAGGAAGATGGTGCCGCCGGTGAGCGTGACGACGGTGGTGAAGCGAAATCCGTACCCCGGCTCCAGGACGGCGCTCGCGCCCGACGACGCCGACAGCGTTTCCAGTCCGACGGCGATACCGAGCGCCTGAAACGCCGCCAGGACGACGGTGCCGTAGCGCGCGTACTGGTTGAGTTTGCGACGCCCCGCCTCCCCTTCTTTTTTCAGCGCCTCAAGTTTCGGATTCACCGCGGCGAGCAACTGCATGATGATGGACGCCGAGATATACGGAATGATGTTGAGCGCGAAGATTGTCATTCTGCCGAGCGCGCCGCCCGCGAAGACATCAAAGACGCCGAGCACGCCGCCCGCCTGCGTCTGAAAAAGATCGCGGATGGCGATCGGATCAATGCCGGGTATCGGGATATACGCGCCGAAGCGATAGATCACCAGCGCGCCGAGGGTGAACAGGAGACGCTTCTTGAGTTCCTCGGCCTTGGCGAAGGCGCCGAGGTTGAAGTTGGAGGCGAGTTGTTCGGCGGCGGAGACCATTTCAGTCCTCGTCCTTCTGCGCGGGTTTCGGCTTGCGTTCAATGATTGTCACGGTGCCGCCGAGTTTTTCAATCTCGTCGCGCGCGGGTTTAGAGCAGCCGCGCACGGTGATGTTGATGCGCGCCTTCAGTTCTCCGCCGCCGCGAATGAGACGAACGCCGTCGCGCTCTTTCTTAAAGAGCCGCGCGCCGAGGAGGCCGGCGGTATCAATCGGCTGGGCGGAGTCTATCAGTCCGGCGTCCAGGACGCTCTGCAGTCTGCCGAGCGTGACTTCGTTGTAGCGGCGGCGGTTCGGATTCACGAAACCGCGATGCGGCATGCGGCGATAGATCGGCATCTGTCCGCCTTCGCGGGTGCGGGAACTTGCGCCCGACCGCGAGCGCGCGCCTTTGTGTCCGCGGCCGCTGGTTTTGCCGCGGCCGGAGCCGGTGCCGCGTCCGACGCGCCGCGCCTTTTTGCGCGCGCCTTTCGGACTGCCGAGTTCTTCAAGTCGGGTCATTTGTCTGTCGTGTCTGTGGTGTCTGTCGTGTTTTCAACGGTGACGAGGTGCGCGACCTTGCGGATCATTCCGCGCACCGACGGCGTGTCTTCAAGGACTTTCACGCGTCCGATGCGTCCGAGGCCGAGGCCGCGCAGGGTGTCGCGCTGTGTTCCGGGACGCCCGATGGCGCTCGCGGTCTGTCGCACGGTGATGCGCGGCGTCGTCATCTGCCGTCACCCGCAGAGGTTGTGGACTTCCTGCCCCTCACCCTCTTGTCCTTTTTGTCCTTCTTGGGCTTTTTGGACTCCTTGGACTTCTTGCCCTCCTTGGACTTCTTGAACTTCTTGGACTCCTTGGACTCGGTGACGGCGGCGGCATCCTGCTTGTCGTCCGCCTTAGTCTCCTGAACCTCGGCGACGGCGGGCGCGTCGGCGACGGCGGCGGCCGTTGTGTCGTCCGCCTCGGCGGACTTCTTCTTCTTGCCGGACTTCTTGCCGTGATCCGTGATTTCGCCGGCGGCGATCGCGGCGGCGCGGGCGGCTTTGCGCGCCTTTTTGGCGGCGGCGGCTTCTTCAACCTCTTTCCACCGCCGCGCCATTTCAATGGCGCGCTCTTCGCGCTCCTTCTTAAGTTGCGCGGCGCGCTCTGACGACGCGATGATGAACGTCGCCTCGCCCTTCTTCTTCCGGACGCTGCGCTTCTCGCGCTCCGGACGCTGCTCCGGACGGCGCGCGCCCAGTTCCGACACGCGCATTGAGCGGCGCGACGCCACCATCCGCGGACTCTCCACGCGTTCAAGCGCGTTGAAGGTCGCGTGAACCATGTTGCTCGGATTGTTGCTGCCGAGGGATTTCGCGACCACATCCTGAATTCCGAGACACTCAAAGATCGCGCGCATGGAACCGCCGGCGATGATGCCTGTTCCGGCGGGCGCTGTTCTCAGCAGCACGCGACCGGCGCCGAAGCGTCCTTCCACATCGTGGTGGAGGGTTCTGCCTTCGCGGAGCGGCACGCGGATCATGCGGCGCTTGCCGATCGCGGTCGCCTTGCGGACGGCTTCCGGCACTTCGCGCGCCTTGCTGTGTCCGAAGCCGACGCGTCCTTTCCGGTCGCCGACGACGACGAGCGCCGAAAATCCGAAACGGCGTCCGCCCTTCACGACTTTGGCGACGCGATTGATGCTCACCAGTTTATCGGTGAGTTCATCGTCGCGAACTTCTCTTTCTCGTGCCATGGGAGTTCCTGTTTCTGATTAGAATCCGAGTCCGGCTTCGCGGGCGGCGTCGGCGAGGGCCTTGACGCGTCCGTGGTAGAGGTAGGGTCCTCTGTCGAAGACGACTTCTTTGACGCCGGCGCTGAGCGCGCGCTCGGCGATCACGCGCCCGATGACGGAGGCGGCGGCGGTGTTTCCTCCGGCCGCGAGCGACTCGCGCAGCGCCGGTTCAAGACTTGAGGCGGACGCGAGGGTGTGTCCGCGCTCGTCGTCAATGACCTGCGCGTAGATCTGTTTCCGCGAGCGAAACACCGACAGCCGCGGACGCGTTGAGCGCGCGCGCACCGCGCGACGCAGGCGGCGGGCGCGGCGACGGCGCAGGGCGTGTGTGTCCATCGCCATTATTTTTTCTTCCCTTCTTTGCGGCGGATGTATTCGCCTTCGTAGCGAATCCCCTTCGCCTTGTACGGATCCGGAACGCGGAACGCGCGCAGTTGCGCGGCGACCTGTCCGACGCGCTGGTAGTCGGCGCCGGAGATGACGAGTTCGCCCGGCTTTGACGACTTCACGGTGACGCCTTCGGGGATATCGTAGACGACTTCGTGGCTGTATCCGATCTGAAGCGCGACCTGTTTGCCGCGCACGGCGGCGCGGAAGCCGACGCCTTCAATCTCCAGGCGTTTTTCAAAGTGCTGATGCGAGCCGTTGATGAGTCGGGCGAGGTTGGCGCGGGTGGTTCCCCAGAGTTGCCGGGCGCGTTTGCCGTCGCCGCGCGGAGTGACGGTGAGGACGCCGTCCTTGATGGTGACTTCCACTTCGCGCGGCAGGGTGTAGCGGCCCTCGCCGGCCTTGCCTTTGGCGGCGACGGCGCCGTTTTCAAGGCGCACCTCTACTCCGCTCGGAATTTCAATCGGGCGGCTGCCTACGCGTGACATGGGACTGCTCCTG
Source organism: Alphaproteobacteria bacterium (assembly GCA_028066985.1). GTDB lineage: Bacteria > Pseudomonadota > Alphaproteobacteria > JALCBB01 > JALCBB01 > JALCBB01. Next base: position 32,200 of record JALCBB010000006.1, on the reverse strand, counting down.
GCTCCTTAATCAGAACACATTGCAGAGGATTTCGCCGCCGACGCGTTTCGCGCGCGCCTCGTGGTCGGCGAGGACGCCCTGCGGCGTTGAAACAATTGAGATGCCGAGTCCGCCGGCGACGCGCGGCAGTTCGGAGACGCGCGCGTAGACGCGGCGCCCGGGCCGCGACACCCGCGAGATGGAACGAATGACGGGCGCGCCTTCGTGGTATTTGAGTTCGGCTTCAAGTTCCTCGAGGCGGCTGAATTTGCGGTGCGGCACGACCTGCCATCCCTTGATGTAGCCTTCGCGCTTGAGGACATCAAGCACATTGCGGTGCAGTTTGGACGCGGGCAGGCGCACGCGCTCGTTTTTGCGCAGCTGACCGTTGCGGATTCTGGTCAGCATGTCGCCGAGGGGGTCGCTCATGGACATCGTGATCACCAGCTGGATTTGACGACGCCGGGCAGTTGTCCGCGCGCGGCCATTTCGCGCATGACGATTCTGGAGACGCCGAAGCGGCGGTAGTAGCCGCGCGAGCGTCCTGTCATGCTGCATCGGTTGCGCTGCCGCACGGGCGAGGCGTTGCGCGGCAGGGTCTGCAGGACGAGCATCGCCTGGAAGCGTTCTTCGGGCGTTCGTTTTTTGTCGTGGATGACGCCTTTGAGGTGCGCGCGTTTCGCGGCGTATTTACGCGCGAGGCGGCGGCGTTTTTTGTCGCGTTCAACGAGGCTGATTTTTGCCATGGCTGCTCCTGTTCTGCTTAAGTGCGGAAGGGAAAGTTGAGACCCTCGAGGAGGGCGCGCGCGTCGGCGTCGGTTTTCGCGGAGGTGCAGATGATCACATCAAGGCCGCGGATGTCATCAATGGAGTCGTAGTCAATTTCGGGGAAGACGATCTGTTCGCGGAGTCCGAAGGCGAAGTTGCCGCGTCCGTCAAACGAGTTGGGCGACAGGCCGCGGAAGTCGCGCACGCGGGGCAGCGCGACATTGACGAGCCTGTCGATGAATTCGTAGGCGCGGACGCCGCGGATGGTGACTTTGCAGCCGATTTTCTGGCCTTCGCGCAGTTTGAAGCCGGCGACGGAGCGGCGCGCGAAGGTGGGGACGGCGCGTTGTCCGGCGATGCGGGTGAGGTCGTTGAGGGCGGCGTTGATTTTGCGCTGGTCGCGCGCGGCTTCGCCGACGCCCATGTTGAGGACGATTTTTTCAATGCGCGGCACGGCGAAGGCGTTTTTGCAGTTGAGTTTTTTGAGGAGCCGGGGGTGGAGTTCGTCCTGGTAGAATTTCTGGAGGCGCGGGGCGGCGCTTTCCGCCGAGGGCGAGGGTGACGGCGCCGCCGTTTCTGTCGTTGTTGATTCAGATGACGACAACGAAGGCGCGCTCGTTGTTGTCGTTGTCGTCGTCTCCGTTGTTGTCTCCGTTGATTCAGACGACGAAGGCGGCGGTGTTGTTGTCTCCGTTGACTCTGACGGTGACGATGACGGGGACAATGAAGGCGGCGCCGTTGTCGTCTCCGTCTCCGTTGACTCGGACGGTGACGACGGCGGAGACGGCAGCACCTCTCTCCACTTCGGCGGCTCCGTATACTCGGGCGGTGACGACGGCGGAGACGGCAGCACCTCTCTCGGGCCCGGCGGCTCCGTATACTCGTACGGCGGGGACGATGAAGGCGGCGTCGTTGTCGTCGACTCCGTCGTCTCCGTCTCTGTCTCCGTTGACTCGGACGGTGAAGGTGTCTCCGTCGGCTCCGACGGCGAAGGATGCTTCGTAAACTCGTCGCTCACGACTCTATCCTCTTGCCGGAACGAACCGAAATCCGATGCGCCGAACCATCTCCGTCACGCTGAACCCGCACACGCGTCGCGCCGCCGTCAACCGGATCCACAAGCGCGACATTAGAGATATGCAGCGACGACTCCCGCGACTCAATGCCGCCCGCGCCCGAACGATCCGCCTTGCGATGCCGGCGAACCAGACCAAGACCGCGCACAAGCACACGATCCCTGTCCGTGATGACACGCAAGACCTCGCCCGTGCGTCCCCTGTCACGCCCCGTGATCGCGATCACAGTGTCGCCCTTGCGAATCTTTCGCTTCGCCATCACAACACCTCCGGCGCCAGCGAAACAATCTTCATAAACCGCTTCGCCCGCAACTCGCGCGTCACCGGACCGAAAATGCGCGTCCCGATCGGCTCGCCCTGCTTGTCAATCAGAACAACCGCGTTCCGATCAAAACGAATGACACTGCCGTCCGACCGCGCCGTGTCATGCGCCGTGCGAACCACAACCGCGCGATGGACCTCGCCCTTCTTCACGCGGCCGCGCGGAATCGCGTCCTTCACCGTGACCACCACGACATCAGCCACGCCCGCATAACGCCGCCGCGAACCGCCCAGCACCTTGATGCACTGCACCGAACGCGCGCCGGAATTGTCGGCGACCTCCATCTTTGACTGCGCCTGAATCACGACGAACCCCCCTCGCGCTCAACAACCTCCCAGGTCTTGAGTTTGGAACGCGGCGGAATCTCGCGGATCACAACCTTGTCGCCCATCTGACAGGCGTTGTTCTCGTCATGCGCGTGATACCGCTTGCTGCGCCGAATGAACTTCTGCTGACGCGGATGCCGCACCCGCCGCTCAACAAGCACGACCGCCGTCTTGTCGCCGCGGTTAGAGACGACCACTCCCTGAAGCCTACGCGCGGGCATCGGACGCCTCCTTGACTCTCGCCTCGCGCAGCAGCGTGTGAATGCGCGCAATCTCGCGCCGCACCGCGCGCCGCCGCGCCGTGTTCTCCAACTGACCGCTCGCCTGCTGAAAACGCAGGTTCATCGCCTCGCGCCGCAACTCCGCCAGCTGCTTGCGGAGATCCTCGCGCGACTTCTCGCGCAATACCCGCGCCTGTTTCGCCGTCATCTTAACTGCCCTCGCGCTTCACAAACGCCGTACGCACCGGCAACTTGGAACTCGCCAGACGAAACGCCTCGCGGGCGAGAGTCTCGTCAACGCCGTCCAGTTCAAACAGAATGCGGCCCGGATGCACGCGCACCGCCCACCACTCCGGCGAACCCTTGCCCGAACCCATGCGAACCTCAATCGGCTTTTTCGTCACGGGAATGTCGGGGAAAACGCGAATCCACAAGCGGCCGGCGCGCTTCATATGCCGCGTCACCGCGCGCCGCGACGCCTCAATCTGCCGCGACGACAAACGCCCCGGCGTCGTCGCCTTGAGTCCGTAGGCGCCGAAGTTGAGACGGTTGCCGCTCGTCGCAATGCCGTGAATGCGACCCTTGTGCTGCTTGCGCCAGCGAAATTTTTTCGGCTGCTGCATCGTTCGCGCTCCCTTACGAAAGCCGCCCCGCGGGGCCCGTCTGAATTTCGGCGTAGCGGCGCTCCTGCGCGGACGGATCATGCTCAAGGATCTCGCCCTTGAAAATCCAGACCTTCACGCCGCAGGCGCCGTAAGTCGTGCGCGCGGTCGCCTGTCCGTAGTCAATGTCGGCGCGCAAGGTGTGCAGCGGCACGCGACCCTCGCGGTACCACTCAACACGCGCGATCTCCGCGCCGCCGAGACGACCCGAACAATTGATGCGGATGCCCTGCGCGCCGAGACGCATCGCTCCCTGCATCGCGCGGCGCATCGCGCGGCGAAACGCGATGCGCTTCTCCAACTGCTGCGCCACGCTCTCGGCCACGAGTTGCGCGTCTATCTCAGGCTTGCGTATCTCAACAATGTTCAGCACCGTGTCGTCGCTCGTCAGACGCTTGAGGTCGGCGCGGAGTTTGTCAATGTCCACGCCCTTCTTGCCGATGACAATGCCCGGACGCGCCGAGTGAATCGTGATGCGCGCGCGGCGAGACGGACGCTCCACGACCACGCGCGAGACGCCCGCCTGCGAGAGGCGCTTTAATAAATAGTCGCGCAACTCGTTGTCCTGCCGAAGCAGGTCGGCGTATTCGCGTCCGGCGAACCAGCGCGAGTCCCAGGTGCGGTTGATGCCGACACGAAGGCCGATCGGCGAAACTTTTTGTCCCATCGTGCTACTCCTCGCGGTCTTCGCGGACAATCACCGTCAGGCGGCTGAACGGCTTGGCAATCGGATGCATCCGTCCGCGCGCCACAGGACGAAACCGGCGCATCACAATTGAGCGTCCGACATACGCATGCGCCACGACAAGACGGTCAACATCAAGGTTGTGGTTGTTCTCCGCGTTCGCAATCGCCGAGACCAGAACCTTCTTGACCTGCACGGCGATGCGGCGGCGGCAGAAGTCCAGCTCGGCGAGGGCGCGGTCCACGGGCTGTCCGCGGATGAGCGCCGCGACCTCGTTCAACTTCTGCGGCGAAGTCCGCAGCGAGCGCGCGACGGCCATCGCCTCGTTCTTCGCAAGCGCGCGCGGTTTTGATTTTTTGCCCATCGGTCTCGTCCTATGAAGAGCGGTTGCCGGCGTGCGCCGTGAAGGTGCGGGTCGGCGCGAACTCGCCGAACTTGTGTCCGACCATCTGCTCGGTGACCAGAACGGGAATGAACTTGCGTCCGTTGTGAACGCCGAAGGTCAGGCCGACAAACTGCGGCATGATCGTGGAGCGCCGCGACCAGGTGCGGATAATCTCGTTGCGGCCGGACGCGCGGACCTTGTCCGCTTTGCGGAGCAGGTACGCGTCCACGAAGGGGCCTTTCCAGACGGAGCGCGACATCGTTCTCGTTCTCCCTTACCTGCGACCGCGGCCGCCCTTGCGCGGACGCACAATCATCGCGTTGCTCTTGCCCTTGCGGCGGGTCTTGTAGCCCTTGGTCGGCAAGCCCTTCGGATTGACGGGATGCCGTCCGCCCGCGGTTTTGCCTTCGCCGCCGCCGTGCGGGTGGTCAATCGGATTCATCGCCACGCCGCGCACACGCGGACGCCGGCCGCGCCAGCGCATCCGCCCGGCCTTGCCGTAGGACTCGTTCATATGATCCGAGTTGGAAACGACGCCGATGGTCGCGCGACACTCGCCGCGGACACGCCGCACCTCGCCGGACGCGAGCCGCAGCGTGGCGTAGTCTCTGTCAAGGCCGAGATACTGCGCGGAGGCGCCGGCGGCGCGGGCGAGTTGTCCGCCGGCGCCGGGCTTGAGTTCCACATTATGCACGATCGTGCCTTCGGGAATGTTCGCGAGCGGCATCGCGTTGCCGACCTTCACGGGCGTGCGCTCGTCGGAGATGACGGTGTCGCCGGGCTTGAGTCCCTGTGGCGCGATGATGTAGGAAGGCTTGCCGTCGGGATAACGAATGAGCGCGATGAACGCGGTGCGTCCCGGGTCATATTCAAGGCGTTCCACGGTCGCCTCCTTGCCGAAGTCGCGGCGGCGGAAGTCAACATCGCGCAGGCGGCGGCGGGTGCCGCCTCCGCGGTGGGCGGCGGTGATGTGTCCGTGGTTGTTGCGGCCGCCGGTTTTGCGAGCGCCGCGCGCGAGGGTCTTGAGCGGCGGACCCTTCCACAGGTCGGACTTGTCAACGAGGACAAGCCCGCGCGTGGACGGCGTGATCGGTCTGAATTTGCGAAGCGCCATTATCGTGTCCCCGAAACGAAGTCTATGACCTGCCCCGGCGCGACGGTGACCATCGCCTTTTTGGTCTCGGCGCGCGAGCCGTACTGTCCGCGGAACTGCTTGACCTTGCCGCGCTGCCGCAGCGTGTTCACCGACACGACATTGACCTTGAAAATCTGCTCCACGGCGGAGGCGATTTCGCGCTTGTCGGAGTCGGTCGGGACGAGGAAAAAATACTGGTTGAGTTCGCCGGCGCGGGTCGCCTTTTCGGTGATGAGCGGACGGCGCAGGAGTTCCATCGCGCGGCCGCGGGTCGGCGGCGGCGGGGCGGGGCGACGGCGGCGTCCGCGGCTCATGAGAGTTTTGTCTCCAGGTCTTTGAGCGCCGCCTGCGTGAGGACGAGCGACTTGCGCCGCAGAATGTCGTGGACATTCGCGCCGCTGACCGGCATCACGCGCACTCTTTTAATGTTGCGCACGGAGAGGATGAATTTCGTGTCGGCGGCGCTTTCGCTCTCAAGGAAGAGGACATCGTGCCAGCCGCGGTCGGAGAGTTTCTGCGCGGCGATTTTGGTTTTGATGTCGGGCATCTGCGCGTTGTCCAGGATGTGGAGGTCGCCGGCGGCGGCTTTCGCGGAGAGGGCGCAGCGCAGTCCGTGCCGGCGGATGCGGCGCGGCAGGGCGATTTCGTGGCTGCGGACGACGGGTCCGTGCGCGGTGCCGCCGCCGCGCAGGATGTTTGTGCGGCGGTCGCCGCGGCGGGCGTGTCCGCTGCCTTTCTGGCGGATGATTTTGCGCCGCGAGTATGCCATTTCGCCGCGTGATTTTGTTTTGCGGTTGCCGCCGCGTTTTTTCGCTAGTTGCCAGACGACGACGCGCTGCAGGATGTCTTTGCGGACGGGGACGGCGAAGATGCTGTCGTTGAGTTCAACTTCGCCGAGGTTGTCGCCGTTGAGGTTGATGAGGGGGGTTTTCATTTTATTT
>JALCBB010000006.1:0-25600 GCA_028066985.1 Alphaproteobacteria bacterium | reverse complement strand
AACTTCGCCGAGGTTGTCGCCGTTGAGGTTGATGAGGGGGGTTTTCATTTTATTTCCCCGCCTCTTTTTTGTCGTCGTCAGACTCGACGGACTCATTGACGGCGCCGCCTTTGTCGTCCGTCTTAGTGACAGCGGATTCAGCGGACACATCAACGGCGCCTTCGTTGTCGTCCGTTTTGGTGTCAATTGACTCATTGGCGGCGGCACCTTCATTGTCGTCCGTCTCAGTGACAGCGGACTCATTGGCGGCGGCGGCTTTTTTGTCGCCCTCCCCTTCACCGTCCGCTTCGGACTTTTCAGACTCGGTGACAGCGGGCTGTTCAACAGCCCCTTCAGCCGCCTTGGTCTCGGAAGACTCGTTGGACTCATTAACGGCGGCGCCTTCATTGTCCCCCTTGGTCTCGGAAGACTCGTCGGACTCTTTGACGGCGGCGCCATCGCTGTCCTCTTTGACCTCAGCCGTCGGGAAAGGAGCATCAGCAGGCAACGAACGCTTCACAGCATCACGCACCAACACCCACCCGTCACGCGCGCCAGGCACAGAACCCTCAACAAAAATTAAACCCTCGCCCGCATCCGTCCGCAAAACACGCAGACTCATCACCGTGCGATGACGCGACCCCATGTGTCCCGCCATCTTCTTGTTCTTAAAGACACGACCAGGATCCTGATGCTGCCCCGTTGAACCATGCGCCCGATGCGACACCGATGTCCCATGCGTCGCGCGTCCGCCGCCGAAACCATAACGCTTCATCACTCCCGCGAAACCCTTGCCCACCGTCGTGCCGCTCACATCCACATGCTGACCAGAAACAAAATGCGCCGCCGTCACCTCGCGTCCCACCGACAACAACGCCTCCTCGGAATCCAGACGGAACTCCGCCAGACGCTCCGCCGGCGCCACCCCCGCCTTCGCGTAATGACCGACCTCCGGCATCTTCGGATGCTTCTTGCGCCCCGCGCCCAACTGCACCGCCAGATAACCGTCACGCTCGCGCGTGCGAACCGACACCACGCGGCACTCCGGCACACGCAGCACCGTCGCCGGCACGCGAACACCGTCCTCGCGGTAAATGCTCGTCATCCCGCACTTGCGCGCTATGAGTCCGCAACGACGCATCTCAGCCCCGCATCTGCTTCAAAACAACATCCACACCCGCAGGCAGCTCTATCTTCATCAGAGCGTCCACCGTGCTGGGAGTCGGATCAACAATGTCAAGCAGCCGCTTGTGCGTGCGAATCTCAAACTGCTCGCGGCTCTTCTTGTCCACATGCGGCGAACGATTGACCGTGAAACGCTCGATCTTCGTCGGCAGAGGAATAGGCCCGCGCAACTGCGCGCCCGTGCGCTGAATCGTGTCCACGATCTCCTTGACCGACTGGTCCAGAACCCGATGGTCAAAGGCGCGAAGCCGTATGCGTATGTCCTGCGTCGCCATCTTCGTCTCCTAGCGCGCGCGAATTTCTTCAACCACATTCTGCGGAACGCGGTCGTAATGCGAAAACTGCATCGTGTACTGCGCGCGTCCCTGACTCATGGAACGAAGCGTGTTCACATAACCGAACATCTCGGCAAGCGGCACCAGCGCCGTCACAACACGCGCGTTGCCGCGGCTGTCCATGCCGCCGACCTGTCCGCGGCGGCTGTTCAGGTCGCCGATGATGTCGCCCATGTAATCCTCGGGCGTGACGACCTCAACCTCCATCACAGGCTCAAGCAGAACCGGCGCCGCCTTCACAACTCCCTCGCGGAAAGCGCTGCGGCTCGCAATCTCAAACGCCAGAACCGACGAGTCCACATCGTGAAAGGCGCCGTCAACAAGACGCACGCTGAAATCAATCACAGGATACCCCGCGATCGGACCGTTCTCGCGCGCGATCTCAAGTCCCTTGGAAACGCCGGGAATGAACTCCTTGGGAATCGCGCCGCCGAAAATCTTGCTCTCAAACTGATAGCCCGCCCCGCGCTCCAACGGCGCGAACTCCAACTTGACGCGCGCGAACTGACCCGCGCCGCCCGTCTGCTTCTTGTGAATGTAGTCAACCTCGGCGGGCTGCGAAATGCTCTCGCGGTACGCCACCTGCGGCGCGCCCACAGACGCCTCAACCTTGAACTCGCGGCGCATCCGGTCAACGATGATGTCAAGATGCAACTCGCCCATGCCCTTGATGATGGTCTGGCCGCTCTCCATGTCGGTGGAAACGCGGAAAGACGGATCCTCCTGCGCGAGACGACCAAGCGCGAGACCCATCTTCTCCTGGTCGGCCTTGCTCTTCGGCTCAACCGCGACCTCAATCACAGGGTCGGGGAAATCCATTTTCTCAAGAATGATCGGATTGCTCTCCTCGCAGAGCGTCTCGCCGGTGGTGATGTCCTTGAGACCCGCGAGCGCGACGATGTCGCCGGTGGCGGCGGACTCGACCTCCTCGCGGTGGTTCGCATGCATCAAAAGCATCCGTCCGACGCGCTCGCGCTTCTCGCGAGTCGCGTTCAGCATGGACTGCCCGCGCTGAAGTTGTCCCGAATAGACGCGCACGAAAGTCAGCGAGCCGACATAGGGGTCGGTCATAATCTTAAAAGCAAGCGCCGAAAAGGCTTCGTCATCGGTCGCCTTGCGCTCGGCGCCGGCGTCGCCGTCACCGTCGCTGTCAGCCTTGCCGTTCGGGAGAATGCCGCGCACAGGCGGAACATCAAGCGGACTCGGCAGATAACGCACAACCGCGTCAAGGAGCGGCTGCACTCCCTTGTTCTTGAACGCCGAGCCGCACAGCACCGGCACAAAAGCGAAGTCGGTCGTGCCTTTGCGAATGCAGTTGTGAAGGGTCTCCTCGTCGGGTTCGCTGCCGTCAAGGTAGGCTTCCATCGCGGCGTCGTCCTGCTCAACGGCGCGCTCAACAAGTTTGGAACGCCACTCCTCGACGATCTCCTTCATATCGTCGGGGACATCGCGCTCCTCAAACTTCGCGCCGAGACTCTCCTCAAGCCAGACAATCGCGCGGCGGCGAAGCAGATCCACAACACCCGTGAAACTCGCCTCAATGCCGATCGGCAGATTCAAAACCAGAGGATGCGCGCCGAGACGCTCCTCTATCATGTCAACACAACGGAAAAAGTCGGCGCCGACGCGATCCATCTTGTTGACGAAGCACAGGCGCGGGACACGATAGCGGTCAGCCTGACGCCAGACCGTCTCGGACTGCGGCTCAACTCCCGCGACGCCGTCAAACACGGCGACGGCGCCGTCAAGCACCCGCAGCGAACGCTCAACCTCAATGGTGAAATCCACATGGCCGGGCGTGTCAATGATGTTGATGCGGTGGTCGTTCCAGAAACAGGTCGTCGCGGCGGAAGTGATCGTGATGCCGCGCTCCTGTTCCTGCTCCATCCAGTCCATCGTGGCGGTGCCGTCGTGGACCTCGCCGATCTTGTAGGCGCGGCCGGTGTAAAACAGAACGCGCTCGGTCGTAGTCGTCTTGCCGGCGTCAATGTGCGCCATGATGCCGATGTTGCGGTATCTGTCGAGAGGAGTTTTGCGTTCCATCGTCCGGTTTCCGAATTACCAGCGATAGTGCGCGAAGGCGCGGTTGGCTTCAGCCATCTTGTGCGTGTCCTCGCGGCGCTTGATCGCGGAGCCGCGGCGCTCGGACGCCTCGCGAATCTCGGCGGCAAGACGGTCAATCATGGACGGCTCGCTGCGGTTGCGGGCGGCGTGAATAAGCCAGCGCATCGCGAGAGTCGCCGAGCGTTCGGGACGGACTTCCATCGGCACCTGGTATGTCGCGCCGCCGACGCGCCGCGAGCGCACCTCAACTTCGGGACGGATGTTTTCCAGCGCCTGGTGAAAGAGCGCGGGGGCGTCCTGTCCGGTGTCGGAGATTTTTTTGAAGGCGCCGTAGAGGGTTTTTTCGGCGACATAGCGCTTGCCGTCCTTCATGAGGCAGTTTGTGAAGCGCGTGATCACGGCATCGCCGTAGACCGGATCGGGCGGCGGCTCGCGTCTTGTTGCCTGGCGTCTGCGGGACATTGCGCTGTCCTTATTTGGGGCGGCGGGCGCCGTACTTGGAGCGGCGCTGGCGGCGCGACGAAATGCCCTGCGTGTCGAGCGTGCCGCGGATAATGTGGTAACGCACGCCGGGAAGGTCTTTGACTCGGCCGCCGCGAATCATGACGATGGAATGCTCCTGGAGGTTGTGTCCTTCGCCGGGGATGTAACTCGTGACCTCAAAGCCGTTTGACAGTCTGACGCGCGCGACTTTGCGGAGCGCCGAGTTCGGCTTTTTCGGCGTGGTCGTGTAGACGCGCGTGCAGACGCCGCGGCGCTGGGGACATTCCTGGAGCGCGGGGGCTTTGACGCGCGCGGGATTCATTTTGCGCGGCTTGCGGATCAGTTGATTGACGGTTGCCATTGCGGCGCGGGTGTTGTGTGTCGGTTTAAGTCGCAAAGAAGCCGAGCAGGGTCAGCCCCTGTTCGGCTTTAGGTTGAGTGGATGTCGTGCGGACATCCTATGCTTGGGCTGCGTCTGAGACCTTCGGGGGTTTCACTGCCAGTCCGTGCTTAGGGTGTTATGATGGGTTTTTCGGGGTGTGTTGTCAAGGGAGGGGGCTTGGCTTGGGGGAGGCGGAAACGGCGCCTGAATTTCGGGATAATTCATTGAATTTGCTTGATTTTTCCCAATTAAATTCTAGAATCAGCCCAGATGCATATAATTAAAAGGACTCCGACAAACAAAATTCCGACATTAATTAGGAGACAAACGAAGAACCGCCCTTGGCATTAGTAGGAGTTTGACCTAGACATTCACGGCAGCCGCTCAAGCGAACAGCACCAACTTAAGCCCGCAGGCGCTGCCTGCAGAAAAATTAAAATTAAAAAGAAAATAATTTATTTAATTGACACCATTAATTGTCAATTAATTAAAGAAAGCAATTTATTTAATTGACCCCTTAAATAGTCAAATTAATTCTTAATTTAATTTTTTTTGCGGGCTAGCCCGCACCCATTAGTTGGTACAGTTCGCTTGAGCCAACGCCGTGAATGTCTTAGTCAAACGCCCACTAATGCCAAGGGCGGTGCTTCGTTGTCCCCTAATTAAGGGGAGGGCGGTGCTTCGTTGTCCCTTTAAGGGGAAGGTGAAGCCTCCTCCTCCGTCAACTTCGCAGTCACATCCACATCCACATCCATAACACCCTCACCCTCATCACCAACCTCCAGCAAACGCTGCTCCTCACGCAAACGCTCCTCCTCCAAACGCCGACGCTCAGCATCACGGCTGATCTCAACCATCGCCGCACCGCTCCCCGCCGGAATCAACCGGCCCACAATCACATTCTCCTTCAAACCCACAAGATCATCCGTCTTGCCGCTGATCGCCGCCTCCGTCAACACACGAGTCGTGTCCTGAAACGAAGCCGCCGAAATGAACGAATCCGTCTCCAGACTCGCCTTCGTTATCCCCTGCAAAACAGGATGCGCCCGCACCGGCACCTCCTCCTTCGCCACAAGTTCGTCATTAAGACGATGCAAATCCTGACGCATCAAATGCGCCCCGCGCTCCAGACCCGCGGCGCCGCCAGGATCATCCACCTCATGACGCCGCAGCATCTGACGCACAATCACCTCAATGTGCTTGTCGTTGATCGTCACACCCTGCAGACGATAAACCTCCTGCACCTCCTTGATCAGATGATGCGCCAGAGCCTCCTCGCCCAGACAAGTCAGAATGTCATGCGGCGCCGGCGCGCCGTCAACAAGCAACTCGCCCTTCGCGATCGTCTCGCCATGCTGCACCAGCAAATGCTGCGCGCGCGTCAGCACATAACGCCGCCGCTCAACCTCGTTGCCATCCTCGTCCCTCGCAATAATGAGAACCGTGCGCCGCGACTTGGACTCGTTGATCTCAATGTCCCCGCCGATCTCAGCCATGATCGCATAGTCCTTCGGACGCCGCGCCTCAAACAAATCCACAACACGCGGCAGACCGCCCGTGATGTCACGCGTCTTCGTCGCTCCGCGCGGACGGCGCGCAAGAATGTCGCCGGGCAAAACCTCGGCGTTGTCCTCAACCTCAAGGATCGTGTCAGGCTCCAGAAAATGCCGCGCCTCCGTGCCGCTGTCACGCTCAACAACATCGCCGCGCTCCGCGTTGCGAAGCGTAATGCGCGGACGCTTGTCAGCAGTCGCCGTGCTGTGACGCCAGTCGGTGACCACACGGCGCGCGATGCCCGTCATCTCGTCCTCAACCTCGCTGATGACACCCTCAAGGTCGCGGAAAATCACAATGCCCTCGCGCTCCGTGATGATCGGCTCGGTATACTCCCACTCGGCGAGACGGTCGCCCTTCACCACCACCGAATCCTCGTCAAGCAAAAGACGCGCGCCGCGCGGAACACGATACGACGCCCGCTCAATGCCGGAATCATCAGCAATCACAACCTCAAGATTGCGCCCCATGACGAAAATCTCGTCATGACGGTTCTTGATCACATTGCGATTGCGTATCCGAATTTTGCCGTCCAGCGCCGCCTCAACGCTCGACTCCTCGGTGCCGCGCTGCGCCGCGCCGCCGACATGGAAAGTCCGCATCGTCAACTGCGTCCCCGGCTCGCCGATGGACTGCGCCGCTATCACGCCGACAGCCTCGCCGATGTTCACAGGCGTGCCGCGGGCAAGGTCGCGTCCGTAACATCGGGTGCAGAGACCGCGCGGCACCCGGCAGAACAAAGCCGAACGCACCTTGACCTCAACAAGCGACGAATTGGAGATCTTCTCCGCCGTCAACTCGTCAATCATCTCGCCCGACTTCACCAGAACCTTTTTACCCTGCGGATCCTTCACATCGTCAAACGCGACGCGGCCGAGAACCCTGTCGGCGAGAGAGGAGACAACGCGTCCGCTGTCGCGGACTTCGCGCATCGTGAGTCCGGCGCCGGCGCGGACTTCTATCTCCTTCTGCTTCGCGTCTGAAAAGGCCTGGTAGATTTCGCCCGCCTTCTCCGCGTCAATCTTGTCGCCGGCCTTCACAAGCACCTCGCCGCTGCCGGGATGCTTGATGTCGCCGTGCGCCGTGTGACCGAGGACGCCGTCTGCGGTCACCTTCATTTTCTGGCCGGCGCCGCAGTCCTCCTCGGAGATGATCGCGTCCTGCGCGACATCAACGAGGCGGCGCGTCAGGTAGCCGGAGTTCGCCGTCTTCAGGGCGGTGTCGGCGAGTCCCTTGCGCGCGCCGTGCGTGGAATTGAAATACTCAAGAACGGTCAGACCCTCCTTGAAGTTGGCGATGATCGGCGTCTCAATGATCTCGCCGGAGGGCGACGCCATCAGTCCGCGCATTCCGGACAACTGCTTGATCTGCTGCACCGAGCCGCGCGCGCCGGACTCCGACATCATGAAGACCGAGTTCGCCTTCATTCCGTGTCCGACCTGCATCGCGGCCATCATGCTCTCGGCGACCTTGTCGCCGCAGCGCGACCACGCGTCCACGATTTTGTTGTGACGCTCGGCGGAGGTGATGAGTCCGTCCTGATACTGGTTGTTCAGGCTGCGGACATCGTTCTGCGCCTCGTCAACAAGGCGCTTTTTCTCGTCGGGAATGATGAGGTCGTCCTTGCCGATAGAGATGCCCGCCTGTCCCGCGTAGGAGAAGCCGAGTTGCATCACCCGGTCGCAGAAGATGACGGTCTCCTTCTGTCCGCACCATCGGTAGACGCTGTCAATCGCCTCGCCGACCGCGCTCTTCGTCATCACGCGATTCACGAGATCAAGCGGCAGATTCTGGTGCCGGGGCCAGAGGCGCTCAATCTGGAGGCGTCCCGGCGTCGTACTTACGCGCTGAACGCGCTCGGAGCCGTCGGACTCGGTGACCGAAAGCCGCACTTCAATCGGGCTGTGCAGATCAACCGCCTTGTTGGCGAGGGCGTGTTCCACCTCTTCGCGCGAGGCGAACTGGGAGCCGGCGCCGACGCCGTCGGGGTCTTCCAGGGTGAGGAAGTAAAGGCCGAGAACGATGTCCTGACTCGGGACGATAATCGGGCGTCCGTTCGCGGGGCTGAGAATGTTGTTCGTCGACATCATCAGCACGCGCGCCTCCAATTGCGCCTCAAGGCTGAGCGGCACATGGACAGCCATCTGGTCGCCGTCAAAGTCGGCGTTGAAGGCGGCGCAGACGAGCGGGTGCAACTGAATCGCCTTGCCCTCGACAAGAACAGGCTCAAACGCCTGAATCCCGAGACGGTGCAGGGTCGGCGCGCGGTTGAGCAGCACGGGATGTTCGCGGATGACTTCGGCGAGGGCGTCCCAGACTTCGGGGCTTTCCATCTCAACCATTTTGCGCGAGACCTTGATGGTCGGCGAGATGCCGCTGGATTCCAGCCGCGCGTAGATGAACGGCTTGAAGAGTTCCAGCGCCATTTTCTTCGGCAGTCCGCACTGGTGGAGTTTGAGTTCGGGGCCGACGACAATCACGGAGCGTCCGGAGTAGTCCACGCGCTTGCCGAGGAGGTTCTGGCGGAAGCGTCCCTGCTTGCCCTTGAGCATGTCGGAGAGCGACTTGAGCGGACGGCGGTTGGTGCCGACGATGACGCGTCCGCGTCTGCCGTTGTCAAAGAGGGCGTCCACGGCTTCCTGGAGCATGCGCTTTTCGTTGCGGATGATGATGTCGGGCGCGTGCAGTTCCTTGAGGCGGCGGAGGCGGTTGTTGCGGTTGATGACGCGGCGGTAGAGGTCGTTGAGGTCGGAGGTGGCGAAGCGTCCGCCGTCGAGCGGCACGAGCGGGCGCAGTTCGGGCGGCGTGACGGGGATGACATCCAGGATCATCCATTCGGGCTGGACGCGCGCGGCCTCCATCGACTCGGCGAGGCGGATGCGCTTGACGAGTTTTTTGCGCTCGGTTTCGGAGGTTGTGGTCTCCAGTTTTTCCCGCAGTTCGCGGACGAGTTCGGGCAGCGTCACGGCGGTGAGCATGTCGCGGATGGCTTCCGCGCCGATTTTCGCGGTGAAGTTGCCTTCGCCGTGTTCTTCCTGCGCGGCGAGGTATTCGTCTTCGCTGAGGAGTCGGCCGCGTTCCAGGTCGGTCATGCCGGGGTCGGTGACGATGTGTTTCTCAAAGTAGAGGACGGCCTCCAACTGTTTGAGTTGCATGTCCAGGAGCAGGCCGATGCGCGAGGGCGGCGATTTGAGGAACCAGATGTGGGCGACGGGGCTGGCGAGGTCGATGTGTCCCATGCGTTCGCGGCGAACTTTGGCGAGGGTGACTTCCACGCCGCATTTTTCGCAGACCATCCCCTTGAACTTCATGCGTTTGTACTTGCCGCAGATGCATTCGTAGTCCTTGACGGGACCGAAGATCTTGGGGCAGAAGAGGCCGTCGCGTTCGGGTTTGAAGGTGCGGTAGTTGATGGTTTCGGGTTTGCGGATTTCGCCGAACGACCACATGCGGATTTGTTCGGGGCTGGCGACGGTGATCCGCATCTGGTCGAAGCGTTCGGGGAGCGCGGCGGCGTTTGAGGGGCGCGGGTTGCGCGAGGGGATGGGGAAGTCGGACATTTTGGCCTCTCAGGTCTGCGGTGACGGCGACGGTGACGGTGACAGGAACGGTGACGGTGACGGGAACGGTGAGAGTCCAATTAAGGACAAAGCCTTAATTGGCATCGTGATGGTCGTCCGTCCCTTAATTAAAGAGAAGGACAAATTTATTTTTTTGCGGGCAGCGCCCGCGGGCGACAGTTGGTGTCTCCAGCAGGAGCGACTTTCACGGCGAGTGCAAAGTCCGCCCTCACTGGTGGAAACGCCTGCTCCCACGGGACTCCCCGTAGTGCGGCACATGGCATTGTGACCAGTCCAGAGTCCACGCCCGCTAATGCCAGAGGCCGCGCCATGGAAGGTTCCATGGAACGGCGGCAGGGTCGCTGTCATCGCTGTGCCAGTCATGCGTAAGGACGGAACTGCCGAAGATCAATGTTCAGGCAAAGAGACATCAACTCCTTCACCAGAACATTAAATGACTCCGGAATGCCGGTCTCAAACTCATCATGACCATGCGCGATCGCCTCATATGCCTTGGAGCGACCCGCAACATCATCCGACTTCACAGTCAGAATCTCCTGCAAGGTATACGCCGCGCCATACGCCTCCAACGCCCAGACCTCCATCTCGCCGAAACGCTGGCCGCCAAACTGCGCCTTCCCGCCCATCGGCTGCTGCGTCACAAGACTGTACTGACCCGTGCTGCGCGCATGAATCTTCTCGTCCACAAGATGATGCAACTTGAGAACATACATATAACCCACCGTGACAGAACGCTCGAACTTCTCGCCCGTGCGGCCGTCCGTCAGCGTGACCTGTCCGCTGGAATGCAAGCCCGCCTCCTCAAGCAGCGAAACAATGTCCTCCTCGCGCGCGCCGTCAAAAACAGGCGTGGACACCGGCAAACCCGCGCGCAAACTCTCGCCCAGACGCACCACACTCTCGTCCGACAACTCGCGCACCTCGGCCGCGGAATCCGCATCCTGCCCGTAAGCCTCGGCAAGAGACTCGCGCAAACGCTTGAACTCGCCGCCGCGCCGACACTCGTCAACCAAAGCGCCGATCTTGCGCCCCAGACCCGACGCGCCCCAGCCGATGTGCGTCTCCAGAATCTGGCCGATGTTCATCCGGCTCGGAACCCCGAGCGGATTAAGAATGACATCAACAGGCGTGCCGTCCTCAAGATGCGGCATGTCCTCAACAGGCACGATCTTGGAAATCACACCCTTGTTGCCATGCCTGCCCGCCATCTTGTCGCCAGGCTGCAACTTGCGCTTCACCGCGATGAACACCTTGACGATCTTGAGCGAACCCGGCGGCAACTCGGTGCCCTGCTCAAGTTTTTCCACCTTGTCCTCAAAGCGCTTCTTCAAACGCTTGATGCGCTCCTCAAAACGCTTGACAAGCGTCTCAATCTCGCGCTGCCGCTCGTCGTCCGCGACCGAAAAACGCCGCCAGTCACGATGCGTGCACTGCGAAAGCAGTTTCTGGTCAATCTTCACACCGGGCTTGACGCTCTTCGGCGTCGCGACCGCGGTGTGTCCGACGAGGAGAGCCTGAAGGCGGTCGTAAAAGCCGTCCTCCAGGATCGCCTGCTCGTCAATCATGTCCTTGTGAAGGCGCTCTTTCTCGGCCTGCTCAATGGCGAGAGTGCGCTCGTCCTTGTCAACGCCGCGGCGCGAAAAAATGCGGACATCAACCACAGTACCCGACACGCCCGGCGGCAGACGCTTGGAAGTGTCGCGCGTGTCCGCCGCCTTCTCGCCGAAAATGGCGCGGAGAAGTTTCTCCTCGGGGGTCGCCGGACTCTCGCCCTTCGGCGTGACCTTGCCGATAAGAATGTCGCCCGCATGAACCTCGGCGCCGATATACACAATGCCGGACTCGTCAAGGTTGTGAAGCGCCTCCTCGCTGACATTCGGAATGTCGCGCGTGATCTCCTCGGGACCGAGTTTGGTGTCGCGCGCGACAATCTCATACTCCTCAATGTGAATGGAGGTGAAAGCGTCATCGCGCACGACCTGCTCCGAAATGAGGATAGAATCCTCAAAGTTGTAGCCCTGCCAGGACATGAAGGCGCAGAGCATGTTGCGTCCGAGAGCAAGTTCGCCGCGCTCGGTGGAGGCGCCGTCGGCGATAATCTCGCCCGCCTCAACCTCGTCGCCGATGCGGACAAGCGGACGCTGATTGATACAGGTGTTCTGATTGGAACGCTGAAACTTGCGGAGATTGTAAATGTCAACGCCCGTGTCGCCCTCGCCTCCCTCGCCGGCGATGCGGACAACAATGCGCGACGCGTCAACCTGGCGCACACGGCCGGCGCGGCGCGCGACAAGAGCGGCGCCGGAGTCGCGGGCGGCGCTCGCCTCCATGCCGGTGCCGACAAGCGGCGCCTGCGCGCGCAAAAGCGGCACAGCCTGACGCTGCATGTTGGAGCCCATCAGCGCGCGGTTCGCGTCATCATTCTCAAGGAAAGGAATGAGCGCCGCCGCCACCGAAACAACCTGCTTCGGCGAGACATCCATATACTCAATTTTGTCGCGCTCGGCGTAGACATACTCGCCGCCGCGCCGGCACGCTATCAGGTCGGACGACAACTGCATCTCGGCGTCAACAGGCTCGTTCGCCTGCGCGATGGTGTACGGCTCCTCGTCAACGGCGGAAAGATAGACGATTTCGTCGGTCTGGACGCGTCCCTCGCGGACGCGGCGGTAGGGCGACTCGATGAAGCCGTACTGATTGATCTGCGCGTAGGTCGCAAGCGAGTTGATGAGTCCGATGTTCGGACCCTCGGGCGTCTCAATGGGGCAGATGCGTCCGTAGTGCGTCGGGTGGACATCGCGCACCTCAAAGCCGGCGCGCTCGCGGGTGAGTCCGCCGGGGCCGAGCGCGGAAAGACGTCGCTTATGCGTGATCTCGGAAAGCGGATTGGTCTGATCCATAAACTGCGACAACTGCGAGGACGAGAAAAATTCGCGCACCGTCGCCGCGATCGGCTTGGCGTTGATGAGATCCTGCGGCATCGCCGACTCCAGGTCGCTGACATTCATCCGCTCGCGGATGGCGCGTTCCATCCGCATGAGGCCGATGCGATACTGGTTCTCAAGAAGTTCGCCGACAGAACGCACGCGGCGGTTGCTGAGATGGTCAATGTCGTCAACAACGCCGTGTCCGTCTTTAAGGTGACAGAGGACGCGCAGAATGGCGAGGATGTCCTCCTTGCGGAGGATGCGCAACTGGTCGCCGGTGTTGAAGGCGTCCTTGTCGCTTTCGCGGAGGGCGGGCGAGCGCTGCAGCCGCTCGTTCATCCGCACGCGGCCGACGGGCGAGAGGTCGTAGCGCTCGTCCTCAAAGAAGAGGTTGTAAAAGAGCGCCTCGGCCGACTCGCGCAGCGGATTGTCGCCCGGACGCAGAAGACGATAAATGTCGCGGAGCGCGTCTTCGCGGCTCATGTTTTTGTCCTGCGCCATCGTGCGGCAAATGGTGTCGGAGGTGTTCACATTGTCAATCGCGAGCGTCGGAATGTCGCGCACATCGTGCTCTTCGCGGAGTTCGCGGATGAGGTCATCGGTGATCTGGGTGCCGGCGTTGTAGAGGACTTCGCCGGTCTCCTCGTTCAGCATGCTCTGCGCGAGATAACGGCCGAGAATGGACGCATGCGGTTCGCGGATTTCGCGCAAACCCTCTTCGGCGAGTTGGCGCGCGCGGCGCAGCGACAATTTGTCGCCCGACTTGACGACCGCCTCGCCGGTGTCGGCGCGCACGAGGTCTTCGCCGAGGCGCAAGCCCTGGTAGTATTCGGGGTCAAAGGGGACATACCACTCCTGGTCGTCCTCGCTGCGGCGATAGACGACGGTGTTGTAGAAGTAGGAGAGAATTTCCGAGCGCGACATTCCCGTCACTTCGTGCGGCGGGATCTTTTTGCCGTCGCCTTCGTACTGCTGACGGAGTTCGGCGGTGCGGGCGCTGTCCAGCGCGTAGAGCAGCGTGGTGACGGGCAGTTTGCGGCGGCGGTCAATGCGGACATGCAGGATGTCTTTCGCGTCAAACTCAAAGTCCAGCCACGAGCCGCGGTAGGGAATCACCCGCGCCGAGAAAAGGATTTTCCCCGACGCGCTGGTTCTGCCGCGGTCGCTGTCGTAGAAGATGCCGGGACTGCGGTGCATCTGCGAGACGATCACGCGCTCGGTGCCGTTGATGATGAAGATGCCGCTTTCGGTCATCAGGGGGATGTCGCCGAGGTAGACCCACTGGTCTTTTGAGATTTTGAGGTTGAGGCGTTCGCCGGTGCGCTCGTCGATGTTCCAGACATTGAGGCGGAGGCTGACCTTGAGCGGCGCGGCGAAGGTGAGGCTGCGCTGCTGACATTCCTCCACATCGTATTTGGGTTCTTCAAGTTCGTACTTGAGGAACTCAAGGTCGGCGCCGCCGCCGGGGTCGCGGATGGGGAAGACAGAATTAAAGACGGCTTTGAGTCCGTGTTCGGTGCGGAGGTCGTGCGGCGTGTCGGACTGCAGAAAGGTCTCGTAGGAGCGTTTCTGGATGCCGATGAGGTCGGGCATTTTGAGGGTTTCGGAGATGCGTCCGAAGGAGCGGCGGATGCGGCGGCGGTCGGGGTGAAAGTGTTTCATTTTGGTCTCGCGGATGCGGGTGAGGGTGGCGACAGAAACGGCGACAAGAACGGCGGCGGGGCAGACGGCGACTCAAACGGTGACGACAACGAGCGACGACTTAAGGAGACGGGTGTCGCGCCGGTCGGGTGTGACGGGCGCGGGGGGGCGCGGCGAGCGGACTACTTGAGTTCCACTTTCGCGCCGGCGCCTTCGAGTCGTTTTTTGACTTCGTTGGCTTCGTCTTTGGAGACATTCTCCTTGACGGGTTTCGGCGCGCTTTCCACGAGGTCTTTGGCTTCTTTGAGGCCGAGGGAGGTGAGCGCGCGGACTTCCTTGATGACATCAATGCGCTTGTCGCCGGCGGCGGCGAGGATGACGGTGAATTCGGTCTGTTCGTCTTCGGCTTCGGCTGCGGCGGCGGGGGCGCCGGCGGCGGCGACGGCGACGGGGGCGGCGGCGGAGACGCCCCATTTTTCCTCCAATTTTTTGGCGAGTTCGGCGGCCTCAATGACGGAGAGGTTTGAGAGGGATTCGACGAGTGTGTCAAGGTTTTCGGACATTGGAGGGATCCTTTGGTGTTGGGTGACGGGTGACGGGGGAGGGTGAAAGGTCAGTTAGGGACGAGCCTTTAATGACCTTGTGGTGGTTGTCTGTCTCTTATGATTAAAGAGACAAAATTTAATTTTTTGCGGGCGGCGCCCGCGGGCGTCTGTGGGTGCGGTTCGCTTGAGCCGCTGTTGTGGCAAGTCCAGAGTTCACGCCCACTAATGCCAGATGCCGCGCTTCGGGGAGTCCCGAAGAGCAAGCCTCCGGCAATTGACGGACGACGAAGCGGCGCCGTTATTGTCATTGTCGTTGACGACACTGACGGACAAAGGCGCGGCGCCTTCATTGTCATTGTTGACATTGACGGACGACAAAACAGCGCCTTCATTGTCATCGTTGACATTGACGGACGACAAAACAGCGCCTTCATTGTCATTGTCGTTGTTGACAAAGACAACGACGGACGGCGAAGCGGCGCCGTTATTGTCGCTGTCATCGTTGACGAAGACATTGACGGGCGACAACGCGGCGGTGTCGTTGTCGTCATTGTCGCTGTCATCGCTGACATTGACGGGCAAAGGCGCGGCGCCATCACGATTCCTTCCTCCCCGCGGCAGCCGTAACACGCGCCAAAACCGCAGACGGCTCCAGCAATACACGCGCCAACTTGCCCGCAGACGCCTGCAACAAGCCGACAATCTGCCCGCGCAACACATCCATACCAGGCAAGCGCGCCAGAGCCTCCATATCAGCCGCAGTCATCCGCTCGCCGTCCATCACGCCGCCGATAATCTCAAACCGCTCCTCCCACTCCTTCGCATACTCGGAGCAAATCTTGCTCACCGACACACCCTCGCGCGCATACGCCACCGCCCGCTCGCCAGACTCAAACAACTGAATCAACGGCTCGTTCGGAGTGTCACGCAACGCCCGCGCCGCCAGACGATTACGAACATAACGAAAACCGGCGCCGTCCTCGCGCACACGGCGGCGCAGATCCGTTATCTCCGCGACCTTCAGACCGCGCGGCGACGCCACAAGCACAAAAGGCGCATCCGCCACATCACGACGGAAGTCGTCTATCCAGACCTCCTTCTCCGCGCGCCGTATCGCCATCGCCCTAAATCTCCCCCAGACTCAGACGAATGCCGGGACCCATCGTGGACGAAAGCGTCGCCCGGCGCATATACACCCCCTTGGACGAACCCGGCTTCGCGCGCCGCACCGCGTCAACAAGCGCGCGCACATTCTCCTGCAAATGCTCGGACGAAAAACTGCGCTTGCCCACCGCCGCATGCACAATCCCCGCCTTGTCAACACGATACTCAACCTGTCCGCCAAGCGCCGCCGCGACCGCCGCCGCGACATCCATCGTGACCGTGCCGAGACGCGGATTCGGCATCAGTCCGCGCGGACCAAGAATGCGCCCCAACTGACCGACAAGCGGCATCATGTCAGGAGTCGCGATCGCCCTGTCAAAATTAATCTCGCCGCCGCGCACCGACTCCGCCAGATCCTCGGCGCCGACAACATGCGCGCCCGCCTTCTTCGCCTCGTCCGCACGGTCGCCGCGCGCGAAAACCGCGACGCGAACCGCGCGTCCCGTGCCGTGCGGCAAAGCCACCATCCCGCGCACATTCTGCTCCGACTGCCGCGGATCAACACCGAGATTGAGCGCGAGTTCCACCGTCTCGTCAAACTTCGCCGCCGGCAGCGACTGCAGCAAAGACACCGCCTCCGCAAGCGGATACTCATGCTGATCCTTGACCGCGCCCTTCGCCTCGCGCATGCGCTTGCCGCTCATTGCCGCTCCTCCTCCATGTCCACGCCCATTGAGCGCGCGGTGCCGGCGATCATCCGCATCGCGGCGTCAAGGTCGGCGGCGTTGAGGTCGGGCATCTTCGCCTCGGCGATCTCGCGCAACTGCTTCTTCTGCAGGACGCCGATCTTGTCCTTGTTCGGCACCGCCGAACCCTTCTTCACCTTGACCGCCTGCTGGATATACCAGGCCGCGGGAGGCGTGCGCGTCTCAAAGTCAAAACTCCGGTCGGCATAGACCGTGATGGTCACCGGTATCGGAGTATCGGGCGCATACTGCTTCGTCGCCGCGTTGAAGGCGTTGCAGAACTCCATGATGTTGAGGCCGCGCTGTCCGAGCGCGGGACCCACAGGCGGCGACGGATTCGCCTTGCCCGCGGGAATCTGCAGCCGGATGTAGCCCTCAACGCGCTTTCTGGATTTTTTGGGTTTCGCCATCGTTCCGCTCAGATCTTTTCCACCTGCGAATACTCCAGATCAACCGGCGTGGAACGCCCGAAGATGGAAACCGACACCTTGAGACGCGCGCGCTCCTCGTCCACCTCTTCAACGATGCCGTTGAAAGAACTGAACGGACCATGCGCGACACGCACCTTCTCGCCGACCTCAAAAGTCACCGACGGACGCGCGCGCGTGACGCCGTCTCTGATCTGCTCCAGGAGACGCTGCTCCTCGCCGCGCGGAAGCGGCACCGGCGTGCCTTTCGTGCCGAGAAAGTCGGTGACCTTCTGCATGTTCCGCAGTTTGTGACAGATGATGTCGTCCATGTCCGCCTGAATCAGGACATAGCCCGGAAAGAACTTGCGCTTTGACTGATGCTTCTGCCCGCGGCGCACCTCGGTCACATCCTCGGTCGGGACAAGAACATCGCCGACGCGGTTGTGAAAATGCTCGTCCGCGATCGCCATCTCGCGGATGGTGTTCTGAACATAGCCCTCAAAGCCCGAATGAACCTGAAGGATATACCAGCGCATAGCCTCCATCTGCGCCTCGGACGGGCGCGGGATTCCGCTTTCGGATTCCGAAAGGACGGCTGCGGCGGACGCTTCGTTCATCGTTCTTCCCGTGTTCCCTCCGCGCCTCACCCGAGACGCAGAATGATCTGAATGATCCAGGAGAAAATCTGGTCAACAAGCAGAAAAAAAACAGACGCGAGCGCCACCATCACGAAAACCATGATCGTGCTGATAACCGTCTCGCGGCGCGTAGGCCAGGTGACCTGCACGATCTCGCGCCGCACCTCGCGCACGAACTTGCCCGGATTGATGACCGCCATGACCTTTCTCTCTTCTGCCTCGCACCCTCACCTCGCACCCTCGGAGCAGGAGTGGAGGGACTCGAACCCCCAGCCTCCGGTTTTGGAGACCGGCGCTCTGCCAGTTGAGCTACACTCCTGCAGTCTCTTCGCCCGCGTCTCCGCCGCCTTACTTGAGAACCTTGGAGACAACCCCCTTGCCGACAGTCCTGCCGCCCTCGCGGATGGCGAAGAGAAGACCCTCGTCCATGGCGATCGGAGCGATGAGTTTGACCTTGAGATGAACATTGTCGCCCGGCATGACCATTTCGGTTCCCTCGCCCAGTTCCACGACGCCCGTGACATCGGTCGTGCGGAAATAAAACTGCGGACGATAGTTGGCGAAGAAGGGCGTGTGTCTGCCGCCTTCTTCCTTGTCCAGGATGTAGACCTCGGCCTCAAACTCGGTGTGCGGCGTGATGGTGCCGGGCTTGGCGAGAACCTGGCCGCGCTCGACTCCGTCGCGCTCAATGCCGCGCAGAAGGACGCCGATGTTGTCGCCCGCCTCGCCCTGATCCAGAAGTTTGCGGAACATCTCCACGCCCGTGACGACAGTCTTGGAAGTCTCGCGGATGCCGACAATCTCAACCTCCTCGCCGACATTGACGACGCCGCGCTGGACGCGGCCGGTGGTGACGGTGCCGCGTCCCGAAATGGAGAAGACATCCTCAATCGGCATCAGAAACGGCTGATCCTTCGGACGCTGCGGCTGCGGAATGGACTCGTCAACCTTCTCCATCAGACCCATGATGGACTGCGTGCCGGTCTCGCTGTCCTCGCCCTCAAGCGCCTTGAGCGCCGAGCCGCGGATGATCGGAATCTCGTCGCCGGGAAACTCGTACTTGGTGAGAAGTTCGCGCACCTCAAGTTCCACGAGATCCAGGAGTTCGGCGTCGTCAACCTGGTCGCACTTGTTCATATAGACGACAAGCGCCGGCACGCCGACCTGGCGCGCAAGCAGAATATGCTCGCGAGTCTGCGGCATGGGGCCGTCGGCGGCGGAGACGACAAGAATGGCGCCGTCCATCTGCGCGGCGCCGGTGATCATGTTTTTCACATAGTCGGCGTGTCCGGGGCAGTCGACATGCGCGTAGTGGCGGTTGTCGGTCTCGTACTCCACATGGGCGGTGGAGATCGTGATGCCGCGCGCGCGCTCCTCAGGCGCCTTGTCAATCTGATCGTAACTGGTGAACTCGGCGCCTCCCTTGTCGGCGAGGACTTTCGTGATCGCGGCGGTGAGCGTGGTCTTGCCGTGGTCGACATGTCCGATGGTGCCGATGTTGCAGTGCGGCTTCGTGCGATCAAATTTCTCTTTTGCCATTTCGTTGGTTCCTGTGCTTGGCGTGGCGGAGTCGTGTTGCTAAAAGAAAGGAGAGCGGGTGATGGGAATCGAACCCACGCGACCAGCTTGGAAGGCTGGGGCTCTGCCATTGAGCTACACCCGCGGATCTGGTGGAGGGGGCTGGATTCGAACCAGCGTAGGCTTTCGCCAACGGATTTACAGTCCGCCCCCTTTAGCCACTCGGGCACCCCTCCGTCGGGGCGGGTGTTTTTCCGCGGGAGTTGTTTCGGTTTGGAGCGTTTACCTTGTCGGGTTTCGGGCGCTGCAGGGGAACTGAGCGTGTTGCGGTTAAAGTCAGAAAGCACCTTGCCCGCGCCGTGTTTGACAGGACAGGGTGTGTATCCGACTATTACTAAGGCGAGGATAGAGGACTTTCTTTTATTTTGCAAGTTGATTTCGGGGTGTTTTGGTGATTTTTTTATGTCGGGGAGGATTCGGGGCTGGTCTGACCCTGCCTGACGGGGGCGAATCGGGGTGTTTCTGGCTTTAAGTCTTTGAATTTACGGAGAATTGTGTGATGGGCAAGGCGCGGACGCGGGGACAGAATCGCGGGAATCGGGGTCAGAATCGGGGACGGCCGCGGGGTCGGACATCGGGCGGACGGGGATTCGGGGCGCGCGACGGGGATTTGTGGTTATTCGGGACGCATAGTGTGGCGGCGGCGCTGGGGAATCCGCGGCGCGGGGTGCGGCGGGTTTGTGTATTGGACAGGCTGGCGGAGCGGTATCGGGCGGTTTTGGAGTCTGCGTGGCGGGAGCGCGGGGGAACGGAGAAAATGCCGGCGGTGGAGTTGTTGTCGGAGTCCGGACTGGAGGGATTATTGCCGCGGGGCGCGGTGCATCAGGGTTTAGCGGTGCTGGCGGATTATCTGCCTTCGGCGGATATCGGCGACATTATTAAAGGACTCGGAGACGATGCGGGGGGTGTTCTGGTGATGCTGGACAGCGTGACGGACCCGCATAATGTCGGCGCGGTGTTGCGGTCGTGCGGGGTGTTCGGGGTTGCGGGTTTGGTGGTGAAGGATCGCGGGTCGCCTGAGGAGGGAGGCGTGATGGCGAAGTCGGCGAGCGGCGCGCTGGAGATTGTTCCTGTGGCGAGGGTGGTGAATTTGTCGCGGACGGTTTCGGAGTTGCGCGAGGAGTTCGGGTTTGTGTGTTATGCGTTAGGCGCGGACGGCGACGGTGACAGTGACGGTGACGGCGGCGGCATGTCTATTAATGAGTTGGGCGAGAAGTTGACGGGAACGGAGCGGGTGCTGCTGGTTTTGGGATCGGAGGGCAAGGGTGTGGGTCGTTTAGTGCGTGAGAGTTGTGACGGTGTGGTTTATATTCCGGCGGCCGGCGAGTTTCGGGAGTTGAATGTGTCCAACGCTGCTGCTGTCGCTCTTTACGCGCTGACGCGCGCGCGGAATTAATCCGGCACGCTGAATTCCCAGGCGGAGAGGTTGAGCGGCACTTCGGCGCATGGTTCCATTGACAGCACTCGCCACAGGTCGGAGGAGGAGTAGGTGCCGTCGGATTCGGCGCCGACCGCGATGCACACATCGCGTCCGCGCAGTTGCAGTTGTCCGTTCTCAAGGTGGTCAAATTTTTGCAGGTCGGAGGTGTAGTAGAACGGCGAGCGGCGGCCGCATGGTTCCACCATTACGGCTGATCCTGGCAGCACTGTTTTGACGCCGAACGCGGTGACGCAGACTTCCGGCTGCGGGAAGAACAATTCGCCTGCTTCGGTGTAGATGAGGGCGCTGTCGGCGGTGAGGCCCAGTTTGCAGTTGTGGGCGAAGAGCGGCACATCCAGCACGAGGTCGGTGCCGACGCCGAGGATATCAAAGCAGTAGCCGTCGCGCGGGCGGTCGAGGCGGTCTATGAGGCGCGCCTGGACGAGATCTTCGGCGGCGGCGGGCGCGGCGAACGCGATGGAGGCGATGATGGCGAGGGATGCGAGGAGGTATTTCATTTTGCGACTCCCTGAGAGTTGTTCTTTTGGAATTATAGGGTATTTGCGTGAATTATGCAACAGATTCGTAAAATTAAACACACTCCCGAAGCACGATATTTGGCATTAGTAAGACTTTGACTAAGACATTCACGATGCTGGCTCAAGCGAAACACACCCACTAATGCCCGCAGGCGCTGCCTGCAAAAAAATAAATTAAAAAGAAAATAATTTATTTAATAGACACCATTAATTGTCAATTAATAAGAAAGCAATTTACTTAATTGACCCCTTAAATAGTCCAATTATTTTTTTAATTTTTTTTTGCGGGCTAGCCCGCACCCATTAGTTGGCGTGCTTTCGCTTGAGCCAACATCGTGAATGTCTGAATTTAACTCCCACTAATGCCATATGCTGTGCTTCGTTTGTCTCTCTCTTAATTTCATTCGGCGGCATGACAGGAAACCCGCGCGCCACCCACACGCCGCAACTCCGGAACCTCCGCAGGACACCGCTCAAATGCCACAGGACAACGCGGATGAAACGCACACCCCACAGGCAACTCCAACGGCGACGGAATCTCTCCCCCCAAAACCACCCGCTCACGACCTCCCCCAGGATCCGGCCGCGGCGTCGCCGACAACAACGCCCGCGTATACGGATGCCGCGGCGAACTAAACAACTCCCCCGCGCCCGCAACCTCAACAACACCGCCCAGATACATCACCATCACCTCGTCCGCCACATGCCGCACCACCGACAAATCATGACTGATAAATAAATACGCCGGACGCAAACGCTCCTGCAACTCGCCCAACAAATTCAAAACCTGCGCCTGAATGGAAATGTCCAAAGCCGAAACAGGCTCGTCCAGCACCAGCACCTCAGGCTGCGTCATCAGCGCGCGCGCGATAGCAATGCGCTGCCGCTGTCCGCCCGAAAACATATGCGGATACCGATCATAATGCTCGCGCCGCAAACCAACCTGCTCCATCATCTCAAAAGCCCGCGAACGCCGCTCGTCCCGCGCAACCCCAAGAGATAAAAGCGGCTCCTCAAGCGCGGCGCCGATCTTCTGACGCGGATTCAAGGAACCATACGGATCCTGAAACACCATCTGCACCCGCGAACGCAAACCCGACAACACCCCCGCCGACACATCCGCGTCCGCGCCGACATCCTGCCCGCCAATCCGCAAAACACCCGCGCTCGGACGCTCAATCATCGTCACAAGACGCGCCAAAGTAGACTTGCCGCAACCCGACTCGCCGACAACCGCAAGAGTGCGTCCGCGCCGAAGCGTCAGATCAACGCCGTTAAGCGCGTTCAATGTCTCCTGCCGAAGCCCGCGGCGCAGAGTGTAGGCGCGTCCGAGACCCTCGGCCTCAACGACAATCTCTCCGTCGGCGGCGCTCATCGGCGCAGCGGCTCGCCGTCAACAAGCGGAGTATGACAAAGCGCAAAACCCAACTCCGAAGACGCGGGCGCCGGCGCCTCGCTCCTGCAACGCTCGTTCGCAAACGCGCAGCGCGGAGAAAAAAGACAGCCCCGCGGACGATCATGCAACCCAGGCACAACACCCGGAATAGAAGGCAAAGGTCCCGCCTCCGTGCGCTCCGGCAGCGAGGTCAGCAGCGCGGAAGTGTACGGATGCCGCGGCTCGGCAAAAAGCGCGGCGACACTCTGCTCTTCCATTTTGCGTCCGGCATACTGAACGCAAACCCTGTCGGCGGTCTCCGCGACAACGCCCATTGAGTGCGTGATGAGGACAAGCGCCATTCCGGTCTCCTGCTGCAGGCGCAGGAGCAGGTCAAGTATCTGCGCCTGAATCGTGACATCAAGCGCGGTCGTCGGCTCGTCGGCGATAAGAAGTTTCGGCTTGCACGCGAGCGCCATCGCTATCATCACGCGCTGATTCATTCCGCCGGACAACTGATGCGGAAAACTTGACATCCGCCGGCGAGGCGCCGAAATACCGACCTCCTCAAGAAGTTCAAGCGCGCGCAGGTTCGCGTCCTTGCGCGAGAGGTCAAGGTGCGCGCGCAGAGTCTCGCGCAACTGAAAGCCGACGGTGAAACAGGGGTTGAGGCTCGTCATCGGCTCCTGAAAAATCATGGCAATATCTTTGCCGACGAGCCGCCGACGCGCAGACGGCGAAAGGCGCCGCAAGTCCTGCCCGTTGAAGTTGAGGGTCTGCGCGGAAATCTCGGCGGTGTTCGGCAGCAGTCCCATGACGGCGAGCATCGCGACCGACTTTCCCGAGCCGGACTCGCCGACAATCGCAAGCACCTCGGCCTCGTTCACGGTCATGGAAACATTGTCCACCGCGTGCAGAACATTGCCGCCGCTTCTGAAATCAACGCTGAGATTCTGAATCTGCAGGAGCGTCATTTTGTCATGCGCGCTTGAGTTTCGGATCAAACGCGTCGCGGAGACCGTCGCCCGTCAGGTTGATGGCGAGAACCGTGACGAGAATGGCGAGACCCGGAAAAGTCACGACCCACCACGCGCGCAAAATGAATTCGCGCGCCTCGGCGAGCATTGTTCCCCACTCCGGCGTCGGGGGCTGCGCGCCCATTCCGAGAAAGCCGAGCGCGGCGGCGTCCAGTATCGCGTTGGAGAACGACAGCGCCGCCTGCACTATCAGCGGCGCCATGCAGTTCGGCAGAATCGTCACGCACATCAGGCGCAGCGGACGCACTCCCGCGACCTTCGCGGCGGTCACATAGTCGCGGGTCTTCTCGGCAAGCACGGACGCGCGCGTCAGCCTCACATAGTGCGGCTGCTGCGTCAGAGCAATCGCGATCATCACATTCGTCAGACTCGGACCGAGAATGGCGACAAGCGCGAGCGCAAGCAGAAGACTCGGAAACGCGAGGATGATGTCCATCACGCGCATGATGAGCGTGTCAACGACGCCGCCGAAAAAGCCGGCGACAAGTCCGATGCAGATGCCGACGGCGAGCGAAAGCGTGACCACGACGCATCCGATGGCGAGCGAGTATCTGCTGCCGTGAATGAGGCGCGAGAGGATGTCGCGTCCGACGGCGTCGGTGCCGAGCAGAAACTGCGCGGAGCCGCCCTCCTGCCAGACGGGCGGCTGCAGGAGCGCGTCCCGATACTGCTCTATCGGCGAGTGCGGCGCGACAAGGTCGGCGAGCGCGGCGAGCAGACAGACAGACGCGAAGACGACGAGTCCGATGACGGCGCCTTTGTTCTGGCGGAAGTGCGTCCAGAATTCGCCGAGGAGGGCGAGGCGTCCGTGGGGTTCGGCGGCGGTGTCGGCGGTCGTGTTCATTTAAGCGCGGCGAATTTTCGGGTTGATGACGCCGTAGAGGATGTCCACGAGCAGGTTGACGAGCATGACGAACGAGGCGATGAGCAGGAGTCCGCCCTGCACCGAGGGGTAGTCGCGTCTGAAAATGGACTGAATGATCCATTGTCCGATGCCGGGCCACGAGAAAATCGTTTCGGTGAGGATGGCGCCGGCGAGCAGGAGTCCGACCTGAAGACCGATGACGGTGACGACAGGAATCAGCGCGTTGCGAAGCGCGTGAAGGCCGATGACGCGCGACGAGCGCAGTCCTTTCGCGCGCGCGGTGCGGACATAGTCTTCGCGCAGCACTTCCAGCATCGCCGAGCGCGTCTGGCGCGCGATGACGGCAAGCGGAATCGTGCCGAGAACAATTGACGGCAGAATGAGATGCGCGACAGCGGATTTAAAGGCGCCTTCCTGCTGCGAGAGGAGGCTGTCAATGAGCATGAAGCCGGTGACGGAGTCGAAGAAGTAGAGGGGCGAGATGCGTCCTGAGACGGGTGTCCATCCGAGGGAGCCGGAGAAGGTGATGATGAGCAGCAGTCCCCACCAGAAGATCGGCATTGAGTAGCCGACCAGCGCGACGCCCATCGTCAACTGGTCAAAGAGTTTTTTGTGGTTGACGGCGGCGAGAATGCCGGCGGGAATGCCGAGGAGCGCGGCGAGGGTGATCGCGCAGAGCGAGAGTTCAATGGTCGCGGGGAAGAGTTCCAGGAAGAGTTGCAGGACGGGTTTTTTGGTGACGAGGGATTCGCCGAGGTTTCCGGAGAGGATTTCACGGAGGTACTGGAGGTATTGCTGCCAGAGCGGTTTATCAAAGCCGAGTTCGGTGAGGAGTTGCGCGTGTCGTTCGGGGGTGATGCCGCGTTCGCCGGCGAGGGCGATGACGGGGTCGCCGGGGAGGAGGCGGATGAAGCCGAAGGCGGCGAGGGTGACGCCGATGAAGGTGGGGATGAGGAGGAGGAGTTTGTTGAGGATGAACGAGGTCATTGCGGGCTGATGTTAGACTTTTGCGGGCGATCTGACAAATTAAACAGACAAAGAACACCCTTTGGCATTAGTAAGACTTTGACTAAGACATTCACAATGTTGGCTCAAGCGAACCGCACCCACTGATGCCCGCAGGCGCTGCCTGCAAAAATTAAATTAAAAAGAAATTAAATTTATTTAATTGACCCCATTAATTGTCTAACTAGTAACAGAACACATCACTTT
>JALCBB010000080.1 GCA_028066985.1 Alphaproteobacteria bacterium | reverse complement strand
GGGCATTAGTTGGCATCGCTCGCTTGAGCCGGCATCGTGAATGTCTTAGTCAAACGCCCGCTAATGCCAGGTATCGTGCTTCGTTTGTCTCCTAAATTTCAGTCAATTCAGCAGGTTGCCCCGCCCTTGCCTAATCGCCCGAAACCCCCTAACATGCAAACAAGCCCGACGACCCGCCCAAAGCCGTCGTCCCACCCCCAGGAGGAAGTCCAATGAAAACAATTCGCAAAATCCTTGCCGCAACCGCGCTCTCCATCGCGCTTGTCGCCCTCATTACCCCCCCCCCCCCCACGCATCCGCGCAGGAATACCAGCTCAAGATGCAGTCCAGCGACGTCGCCGGAAACCCCAACTTCGTCATCAAACAGCAGTGGGCTGAAAAAGTCACCGCCGCCTCAGGCGGACGACTTCAGGTTGAAATGCTGCCCGTCGACTCTGTCGTCCAGTACAACGAAACCCACGACGCCGTCGGCGCCGGCATCCTCGACGGACACGTCACCTCCACCGAATACATCGCCGGCAAAGACCCCGCCTTCGCCCTCATCGCCAACCCCGTCGGCGCATGGAGTTCGCCGTACGAAATGCTCCGCTACATCAACTACGGCGGCGGCAAAGAACTCCTCAACGAACTCCTCAACCCGTACGGCATCCAGTTCATCGGCGCCACCACGCCGGGACTCGAAGCCTTCGTCTCCACCGTGCCGCTCGACGGCGTCGGCGACCTCGCCGGCCTCAAAATGCGCGCGCCCGAAGGCCTCGTGCAGAATGTCTTCGCCGCCGCGGGCGCGGCGCCCGTCAACCTGCCCTCCTCGGAAGTCTTCACCTCGCTTGACAAAAAAGTCATCGACGCCGCCGACTTCTCCGTCTTCTCCACCAACCAGCAGCAGGGACTCCACGACATCGCCAGACACCCCGTCTATCCGGGCTTCCACTCCATGCCGCTCATTGAAGTCTCCGTCAACAAAAACACCTGGGACTCCATGCCCGAAGACCTTCAGAACCTTCTGGAAATCTCGGTCAACCACCTCGCCTTTGACATGACCTCGCAGCTCTTCATCAACGACCTCGAGGCCGTCGCCGCCGCGCAGGCGCAGGGCGTCACCATCCACAACTGGAGCCCCGACGAACGCGCCAAGTTCAGATCCATCGCGCGCCAGCAGTGGGAAGAAATCGCCGGACAGAGCGCCAACGCGCAGAAAGTCCTCGACAGCCTCATCGCGTACATGACCTCCCAGGGTCTGCTTAAGTAAGCAGGACCAGCCCGGACAACGACACGCCGAAGCCGTCCCACCCGGCGGGCGCGCCCCGATGCCCGAAAAAGACGGCAGGGAAGACAGCGCCGCCGGCGTGTCGTCCGAGGCGGGCGACAAAGGAGACGCGAACTCCGACACCGCCGCCGTTATCGTCTCCGCGCCGCCCGAAGGGGACGACAAAGGGAACAGTAAAGGAGACGCGGACACCGCCGCCGTCACCGTTCCCGTCTCCATTCCCGCCGCCGCATCCTCCGACGCCGCCATCGGCGCGGCGCCCGAAGAAAACGCGCCGAAACGCGACACCCCCTCCGACCCCTTCGCCGCCGTCATCCTCGCCCTCGGCAAACCCTTCTCGCTGCTCTTTCTCGCCTCCATGACGATTCTGATCTTTGAAATCGTCATGCGCTATGTCTTCGACAGACCCACCATCTGGGTGCACGAGACCTCCATTTTTCTCTGCGGCGTCTGCTTTCTCTTCGGCGGCCTTCACTCCATCTCGCGCAACGGACACATCCGCATCGTCCTGCTCTACGACCATGTCTCGCCGCGCGCGCGCCGCCGTCTGGACATCTTCATCTACACCCTCTGCTGCGCCGCGACCGCGATGTTCTCCTGGGCCATCTGGCCGACGGTCGTCGACTCCTACTTCGCGCCGACCGGCGAGTTCCGCATGATCACCAGCGGCAGCGCCTGGAATCCGCCTTACCCCGCGCTGCTCAGAGTCTTTCTTTTCATCACCCTCATCGCCATGACGGTCCAGTTCGCGTTCCTCGCCGTCAACAAAGCCCGCGGAAAATAAACGATGTTTGACCTCTCCGCCCTCGGCATTGAATACGGCACCCTGCTGATGTTCGCGATGCTGATCTTTCTCCTCGTCACGGGAATGCCGCTCGCCTTCGTCACGCTGCTCGTCGCCCTGATCTTCACCCTCGGCTGGTTCGGGCCCTCCGCCGTGCCGCTGGTCACGAGCCGCATTTTTTCGTTTGTCTCGTCCTTCGTCTTCATCTCGGTGCCGATGTTCGTGCTTATGGCCGCCATCCTCGACCGCTCCGGCATCGCGCGCGACCTCTTCGACGCGATGAAAATCGTCGGCGGACGCCTCAAGGGCGGCGTCGCCGTCCAGACCATCTTCGTCGCCGTCATTCTCGCCGCCATGAGCGGAATCATCGGCGGCGAAATCGTCCTTCTCGGTCTCCTCGCCCTGCCGCAGATGCTCAGACTCGGATACGACCGCAAACTCGCCATCGGCGTCGTCTGCGCCGGCGGGTCGCTCGGCACCATGGTGCCGCCTTCTATCGTGCTGATCATCTACGGACTCACCGCCAATGTCTCCATCGGCGAACTTTTCACCTCGGCCTTCGTGCCGGGCTTCATGCTCGCCTCGTTCTATGTCGCCTATGTCCTCTTCCGCGCCTACACGAGCGATGTCGCCCCGCCCCTGGAAGAAGACGACACGCCGCTCTCCGAAAAACTCGCGCGCCTCAAGGGACTGATTCTGCCCTTCATCGTCGTCGCGATGGTTCTCGGCTCCATTTACGGCGGCGTCGCTTCGGTGACCGAGGCGTCGGCGGTCGGCGCCTTCGGCGTGATGCTCTCCACGGTCGTGCGCGGGGAGTTTTCGCTGCAGATGCTCCGCGACGCCGCCCTCCAGACCCTCAAGACCACGGGCATGATCGTCTGGATCGGCATCGGCGCCAGCGCCCTCGTCGGCGTCTTCAACCTCATGGGCGGGATTAAATTCGTCTCGGCGCTGATCACCGGAATCTCCGACACTCCTGTCGTCGTCATTCTTTTCATGATGCTCGTCCTCTTCGTCCTCGGGATGTTTCTCGACTGGGTCGGAATCGCGCTTCTCACCATGCCCGTCTTCGTGCCTATCGTCGTCGGCCTCGGCTACGACCCGATCTGGTTCGGCGTCCTCTTCGCGATGAACATGCAGGTCAGTTTCCTCTCGCCTCCCTTCGGACCCGCCGCCTTCTATCTGAAAAGCGTCGCGCCGCCCGAAATCACGCTCGGCGAAATTTTCCGATCTATGGCGCCCTTCATCGTGATGCAGATCATCGCGGTCGGCCTCCTGGTCGCCTTTCCCGCCATCACCGGACACTGAACGCCGCCGCGCCGCCGCGTTGTCAAACGGAAACGGAAACGGAAAAAATGAAAATATCCGCGCTCAGAACATTCATGGTGCCGCCGCGCTGGGTGTTCCTCAAAATAGAAACCGACGAAGGACTCGCCGGCTGGGGCGAGCCTGTCCTTGAAGGACACGGCGAGACCATGGTCGCCGCGATCAAAGTTCTTGAAGACCTTCTTCTCGGCGCCGACCCGATGCGAATCACCGACATCTGGCAGACCATCTACCGCGGCGGCGCTTATCGCGGGGGACCCGTCCTCATGAGCGCCATTTCGGGCGTGGACATGGCGCTCTGGGACATCAAAGGCAAGGCGTACGGACAGCCGGTTCACCAGTTGCTCGGCGGGCCGGTGCGCGACAAAATCAGAACCTACCGGTGGACCGGCGGCGACCGTCCGCGCGACCTGATTCAGGGCGTTCTTGAACTCCGCGCGGCCGGATTTGACGCCGTGAAATTCAATGTCTGCGAGGAAATGCAGATCGTGGATTCTCACGCGAAAATAGACGCCGTGCTCGGACGGCTCCAGGACATCCGCGACGCCGTCGGAAACACGATGGACCTCGCCTTTGATTTTCACGGCCGCGTGCATTATCCGACGGCGAAGGTTCTGCTCGCGGAGATAGAGCCTCTGCGTCCGCTCTTCGTGGAAGACCCTGTCGCCGCGCAGAACATAGATGCCGCCGCCGCCCTCGCGCGGACGACTTCCGTTCCTCTCGCGCTCGGCGAGCGGCTTCACTCGCGCGGCGAATTCAAGCAGGTTTTCGCGACGCGCGCCGCGGCTGTGGTCAATCCCGACACGGCGCATGTCGGCGGCATTTCCGAGATGATTCGCATCGGGCATCTCGCCGAGATTCACGATGTCGCGCTCGCGCCGCACTGTCCGCTCGGACCTGTCGCTCTCGCCGCCTGTCTTCAGGTTGACGCCGTCTGTCACAACGCCTTCATTCAGGAGCAGAGTCTCGGCATCCACTACAATCAGGGAGACGACCTCAACGACTGCCTCGCTCCGCAGTCGCGCTTCGTCGTGGAAGACGGGTTTCTCGCCGTGCCGCGGGGCCCCGGCCTCGGCATAGAAGTGGACGAAGACGCCGTCGCCGAGCGCGCGGCGCGCGGACATCGCTGGCGTCCGCCGGTCTGGCGGCATCCTGACGGCTCGGTCGCGGAGTGGTAGGCGCGCGCCCTTCGCTCGGCGGCGTTCATGCGGTGCTGTACGCGCTCTTTGACGCCCGCGCCGCGCTGGATTCGGGCGCGATGCGCGCGCAGACGCAGTTCGTCGTGGAGAGCGGGGTGCGCGGCGTTTCCGTTCTGGGACTCGCGACCGAGGCGGACAAACTCGCTTCCGAGGAGCGCCGCGACATTGTCGCGCGCGTCGCCGCGGAGGTTGGCGGCAGGCTGCCGTACTCGGTCGCTGCGGGCGGCGACACTGTGAAGGAGCAGCGCGAGGCGGCGCGTTTCGCCCGCGATCACGGCGCGGACCTGATTATTCTGCGTCCGCCCGCGGTTGAGTTTTGCGGGGAGGGCGGTGTCCTGGACTTTCTGCTGCGTGTCGCCGACGGATTTGACTGTCGCTTCGCTGTTCAGAACGCGCCGCGGTATCTGGGGCGGTCGCTTTCGCGGGGGGATCTTCTGCGTCTGCGGCGGGCGAATCCGAACTTTGATGTTGTCAAGTCCGAGACGGACGCGCTGGAGATCGCCGCGCTGGCGGGGGAGGCGGGCGACGCGATTGATGTTCTTGGCGGGCGCGGCGGTCTGGAGCTGACTGATTCTCTGCGCGCGGGGGCGCGGGGATTTGTTATCGCGCCGGATGTCGCTGATTATGCGCAGCGTGTCTGCGATGTTTTCGGCGCCGGTGACTATGACGAGGCCGAGCGAATTTACGGTTTGCTGCTGCCGGTGATTGTTTTTGTGATGCAGTCGGTCGAGCATCTGGTTTGTTACGGGAAGCGTGTGTTCGGTTTGCGGAGCGGGATTTCTGTTTATGATCGTGCTCCGGCGCTTGCGCCGACGGAGTTTGGTCTGTTTCTGGTTGAGCGGAAGGCTCTGGCTCTCGCCGAAATTGGAAAATAGACGAAGCGCGCCTTCTGGCATTAGTGGGAGTTTGACTAAGACATTCACGATGCCGGCTCAAGCGAGCGATACCCGCTGATGCCCGCAGGCGCTGCCTGCAAAAAAATAAATTAAAGATTAATTGGACTGTTTAAGGGGTCAAATTAAATAAATTCTTCTCTTATTAACATAGACAATTAATGGTGTCATTAAATAAATTGTTTTCTTATTATTTTTTAATTTTTTTTGCGGGCTAGCCCGCACCCGTCAGTTGGTACAGTTCGCTTGAGCCGACATCGTGAATGTCTTAGTCAAACTCCCACTAATGCCGGAGGCTGTGCTTCGTTGTCTCTGTTAAGACCTGGAGGCGCGCGCCCTCTCAAACTCCAGCCACGCCGCCTCCAACGCCCCGAAATCAAAACCCTCGCGGCGCGCGGAACCCAGAACCAAACCCTCCATCTCCAGTAAACGCGCAATCCCCGAACCAATCTCGTCCACAACCGGTTCCGGAATCACCACCGCCCCGTGCCGGTCAGCATGAACCAGATCACCAGGCGAAATCCGCAGACCGAAAACCTCCACAGGCACATCCACATCGCGGACACGCACAAACGCATGACTCGGCAACACCTCCGCCGCCAGCACCACAAAGCCCTCCGCCAGCGAACCCAGATCACGCATCGGACCGCTCGTGATCGCCCCCGCAATTCCGAACGCCGCGTGAATCGTCGTGTTCACCTCGCCCCAGAAAGCGCCGGGCGCGCCGGGCGCGTCGGCGTCCGCCGTGACGCAGACCGCGGGACGCGAACCCTCCGACATATACCGGTAATACGCCAGCCGCCGCGCGCGCAAGGTCTCCGCGTCCTCGGACGCCGGCGCGCGCGACTCCAGCACCGCGCAGCGCGCATACCCGACCATCGCCCCCGCCGCCGGCGCGCTGCTCGTCACAGGACGCCGCGTGAAATCCGCGAAGCCGCGTCCGCCCTGCACGACCTCTATCGCGTTGCACACCGTCGGCGTGTCCACGCGGCGCAGGAGCGCGAGAAGTTCGGCGTCCATCAGGCCGCGAGCCATTCGCGCAGATGCGCGTTCACCGCGTCAGGACGATCCATCAGCGCGAGATGCGCCGTGTCCTCCACAATCCGCAGCACGGAACCCGGAACGAGGCCGCTCATTTCCTTGTTGAATTCGGGCGTGCAGAGGATGTCGTTCGCGCCCGTCAGCGCCAGGGTCGGCACTTTGATGCCGCGCATCGTCTCCGTGGAGTCGGGACGCGTCTGCAGCGCCCGCGACTGATTCACGAACGCCTCCACGCCGAGGTCTTCCGCCATCTTCACGCAGAGCGACACCCCCGCCGCGAGGTCGGCGGGACCATACGCCGGCGTCAGTTCTTCGCCGACAATCTTCGCGAGTTCGCCCGCCCGCGCGCGCGGAATCTGCTCGTCGCGCATGCGGCCGTGGTCTTCGTGTTCGGGAAGGTGAATCGTGCTGACAAGCGCCAGGCGTTCAACGCGTTCGGGGGCGTCGCGCATGATCTGCATCGCCGCCATTCCGCCCATTGAGAAGCCGAGCAGCGCGAAGCGCGGCGGCGACTGCGCCAGCGTCTCTTCGGCGAGGGCGCGCATCGTGTCGCCGCGCGTGACATTGGCGATCGTCACGCCGCGTTCGGACGAAAAGGCGGCCGTCTGCGCGGCGAAGCAGCGCGCGTCGCACATGAGGCCGGGAATCATCACAAGCGGGGTTGATGTCATCGGAAGTCTCCCTGTTCCAGAAGTTGCGCGCCCTGCGAGAGGGCGTTCAGTTTCGCGTAGGCGATGTCGGGATCCACGGCGCCGAAGCCCGCGAAGGTGCCGAAGCCGCAGTCCGAGCCGGCGATGACGCGCCCGGCGCCGACGATTTCCACAAAGCGCGCGAGCCGTTCGGCGACGAGGCGCGGATGCTCCACGAAGTTCGTGGTCGTGTCTATGACGCCGGGGACAAGAACGCGGTCGTCGGGGATTTCGCGGCGCCGTTCGCGGAAGGTCCGCCATTCGTGGGCGTGGCGCGGGTTCGCGGCTTCAAAGAGGATATGCCGCGCGCGCACCGACATGAGTATCGGAAACAGTTTGTCTATGGCGATGTCGCGGATGTGCGGGCCTTCGTAGTTGCCCCAGCAGACATGGACGCGCACCGACTCCTCGGCGATGCCGGCGAGCGCGTCGTTCAGCACTTCGGCGTGGAGCGCGGCGATTTTGAGGAATTCGCTGTCGTCCAGGTCGGTGAAGAGCATGTGGCGCGAGAGGGCGAGGTCGGGGCAGTCTATCTGCAGATGGAGGCCGGCGGCGGCGATGCGTTCGTATTCGCCGCGCATCATTTCGCCGAGCGCGACGAGGTAGGTTTCGCGGTTCGGGTAGTGTTGGTTCGGCAGAAACAGCGAGATGACGCCGGGCGAGGGCGCGTTCATGAATCCGCGCGAGACATTGTGTTTTCGCATGGCGTTTTTGAGGTTTGCGATGTCGCGTCCGAGTTCGTCGTAGTTTCGGGCGGCGAGTGGCGCGGTGCAGCGGGGGCGCGAGTAGGAGGGGGTGCCGCCGCTTTTGGCGAGGCGTTCCAGGAAGCCCGGGAACATTTTCAGGTCGGCGGGCGCGTTGCGGGGCGAGTCGCCGGAGAAGCCGTCGTAGCGGTCTTTCACGTAGGTGACATAGGAGATTTTGGAGGATTCGCCGTCGCTGACGATCTGGATGCCGGCGTCTTTTTGTTTTTTGACGATGGCGGACACATGTTCGCGGATGGTGTTGTTGAGGGTTTGGGGGTCGTGGAGTTGATTGTGTTCGCGCGCGAAGATGAGTTCGGTGAGTTTTTGGGAGCGTGGCAGGGAGCCGACGTGGGTTGTGGCTATTGCTGAC
This sequence comes from Alphaproteobacteria bacterium, assembly GCA_028066985.1. Taxonomy (GTDB): domain Bacteria; phylum Pseudomonadota; class Alphaproteobacteria; order JALCBB01; family JALCBB01; genus JALCBB01. Next base: position 320 of record JALCBB010000080.1, on the reverse strand, counting down.
ATTTTTTCTCTCGCCTTCCTTGTCCAATATAATACTTAAGATTAATTAATGTCAAACGCCGGTCAGAAGACAGACGAAGTGCCGCCTTTGGCATTAGTGGGAGTTTGACTAAGACATTCACGATGCCGGCTCAAGCGAGCGATGCCCACTGATGCCCGCAGGCGCTGCCTGCAAAAAAATAAATTAAAGATTAATTGGACTATTTAAGGGGTCAATTAAAATCGGCGTGTTGCCCTTGGCATTAGTGGGAGTTTGACTTAGACATTCACGATAGCCGCTCAAGCGAGCGATGCCGGCAGATGGGTGCGGGCTAGCCCGCA
>JALCBB010000005.1:19059-38038 GCA_028066985.1 Alphaproteobacteria bacterium | reverse complement strand
ATTTATTTTTTGCGGGCTAGCCCGCACCCATCTGCTGGCATCGCTCGCTTGAGCCAGCATCGTGAATGTCTTAGTCAAACTCCCACTAATGCCAAATGCTGAACGCCGATTTAATTGACCCCTTAAATAGTCAATAAATTATTATTTATTTTTTGCGGGCTAGCCCGCACCCATCTGCCGGCATCGCTCGCTTGAGCCAACATCGTGAATGTCTTAGTCAAACTCCCACTAATGCCAAAGGTCGCTCTCCGAAAAGTCTTAATGTCTGGCGCCCCCCGGCGCAGGATATCAACATCCGCCACCTGTGCTAAACTCCCAACATGTCCACCCCGCTCGCCGCCACCCTCATCCTCGCAGGATACCTCCTCGGATCAGTGCCATGGGCACTCCTGCTCGTCCGATGGCGCCTCAAAACCGATATCCGTACCATCGGATCCGGTAACGTCGGCGCCAATAACGTCCTCCGCACAGGACACAAAAGCCTCGCCGCCGCCACCCTCGCACTTGACGCCGCCAAAGGCGCCGTCCCCGTCTGGATAACATACGCGGCGCTCGGTGAACCCTCGCTCCTGCGTCCGCATGCGTCAGTCGCAGAACACACCACCATCGCACTCGTCGGATTCGCCGCCTTCCTCGGACACCTCTACCCCGTCTGGCTCCGATTTCGCGGAGGCAAAGGCGTCGCCACAGGCTTCGGCGTCATCTTCGCCGTATATTGGCCCCTCGCAATACTGATGGCCGTCCTCTGGATAGGAACAACAATGGTGTTCCGCATCTCATCAGTGTCAGCACTGGCGGCGTCAGCAGCCGGCACACTGCTCGCGCTCGGAAACGCCGCCTTCCACAAGTTTGAAGAGCCCGGCGCGCCAATCTACGCCCTGCTGCTCCTCGCAATGACAGCACTGGTCTTCTGGCGACACCGCGGCAACATCGGACGCCTCCGTCGCGGCGAAGAGCCGCGCATCGGGCGCACCCACACCAAAAAGGACAACAACAGCAACGACGGCGCCGATGTGAACTAATTGTTGTTTTTCAATGAGTTAATAGGCTATGCTTGACGCGAATCGGGCTAGGCTCTTTGCTATCCTCTTTGCATCACCCCAACAACAGGAACAACCACAGACGGGCGCCGATTCGTCCGACCTTAACAACCGACCCCTATGGCTGACGAGAACCAGGTTTCCTCACTGATGCTCTACCGCACGCCGCGCGTCGGTCCGATGACCTACCGCGAATTGCTGCGCGTCTTCAGTACGCCCGAAATGGCGCTGGAAAATCTGCCCGCCCTGATGGAAAGAGCAGGACGCAAACCGCTGCAACTTTATCCGCGCAGCCGCGCCGAGGAGGAACTGAACACGCTCGCATCGCTCGGCGGACGCCTTATGATAGAAGGCGACAGCGACTGGCCCGACCTGCTGAGTTTTGACGCCGCGCCGCCGATGCTGATGGTAAGAGGACTCCCGCATCTGCTTGAACGGCGGGCGGTGGCGATAGTCGGGGCGCGCGACGCGACAACGAACGGCTGCCGTCTCGCCGAGCAGATAGGCGCCGACATGGCGGCGGCAGGATGGCTCGTGGTCTCCGGAATGGCGCGCGGCATTGATACCGCCGCGCATGTGGGGGCGCTCCTTGAAGGCACCGCCGCGATCCTGGCGGGCGGGGTGGATGTTCCCTACCCTGCCGAGAACGAGGGGCTTTACGAGAAGATCATTATGAGCGGACTGGTCGCAAGCGAGGCGCCGATGGGAGCCGCTCCGGCGGCGCGGCATTTTCCGCGGCGCAACCGGATCGTGTCGGGGCTGGCGCACGGAACGCTGGTGATAGAGGCGGCGAAGGGGTCGGGGTCGCTGATAACGGCGGGCTATGCGTCGGAGCAGGGACGAGTCGTGATGGCGGTGCCAGGTTCGCCGCTGGACGAACGGTCGCAGGGCTGCAACTCGCTGATACGCGAAGGCGCGTTTCTGGTTGAGAACGCCGACGATGTGATTGAAATTCTGGCGCGCGAGGCGGGCGTCAAAAGCGCGGAGCGGCTGGGCCAGCCTGAGATGCCGCTGCTGGAGAGCGTTGACGAGGTGAAGTTGCCGACGAGCGCGGAGCATAGTCGTATTCGCGAGCGTGTGTTGTCGCTGATGGGCGCATCGGCGACGGAGGTGAGCGCGCTGGTTCATCAGAGCGAGGAGTTTCCACGGCTGGTGCATCTGGTTTTACTGGAGTTGGAGTTGTCCGGGGAGATTGAGCGTCTGGCGGGCGACAAGGTGATCAGGATTATGCTGCCGCCGCGAAAGCGCAGGGAGCAGTGACGGTGATGACGACAATGATGGCGCCGCCGGCATTGGTCAGCATTAATTTTGCGACGACCCGCCGCGAAATTAAAAAGACGGGAAACCCGCTGCCGGTTTGCCTGTCCGTTATTTGTCCATTAAAATTAATTTTTTTGCAGGCAGCGCCTGCGGGCATCAGCGGGTGCGGTTCGCTTGAGCGGCTGTTACGGCTAGTCTTAAGTCCGCGCCCACTAATGCCAAATGCCGCACTTCGGGGAGTCTCGGAGAACAAACATTTGGCATTAGTAAGCACTGCCTTTAGACCCTCAAGGCAGCCGCTCAAGCGAAACACGCCCGCTGATGCCCGCGGGCGCCGCCCGCGGCGGCAGGGGAGTCACAGCCCGTCTAACAAACCGACAGCGGCGGAGCCAGCAACATGAGCACGAAAAACACCCGCATCGTCATCGTCGAGTCGCCCGCTAAAGCCGCGACCATTGAACGATACCTCGGCGACGGATGGGAAGTCCTCGCCAGTTACGGACATGTGCGCGACCTTATCCCCAAGGACGGCTCCGTCAACCCCGACAACAACTTCGCTATGGCCTGGGAAACACACAACGAAAAACAGGTCCGCGTCATCAGCAAAAGCCTCTCCAACGCCGACGAACTCTGGCTCGCCACAGACCCCGACCGCGAAGGCGAAGCCATCAGCTGGCACATCATCGAAGAACTCCGCGAACGCGGCACACTCAAAGGACGCAAATGGCAGCGCGTCTCCTTCAACGAAATCACCAAAGAAGCCATCACCGAAGCCTTCAATAACCCCCGCGACCTGGACGAAAACCTGATCCAGGCTTACCTCGCCCGGCGCGCCCTGGACTACCTGTTCGGATTCACCGTGTCGCCCGTGCTGTGGCGCAAACTGCGCGGCAGCCGCTCCGCCGGACGCGTGCAGTCAGTCGCGCTGCGCCTCGTATGCGAACGCGAAGAAGAACGCGAACTCTTCACACCCGTCCCCTACTGGCTCGTGGAGGCTCGCTTCACACACGACAGCAAGGCGTTCATCGCGCGTCCGGCAACATGGAAAGACAAAAAAATCGCCGCCCGCGGCATCAACGACGAAACCATCGCCGACGCAATCACCGCCGCCCTGAAAACTCCGCGCAAATGGCGCGTCACCTCAATTGAAAAACGCGAGGAACGGCGGCGTCCGAAACCGCCCTTCACAACCTCTACCCTGCAGCAGGAAGCATCGTCGCGCCTCGGCTTCACAACACAGCGCACTATGCGCGTGGCGCAGTCGCTCTACGAAGCCGGACACATCACATACATGCGCACCGACGGCGCCAACTTCGCCCGCTCGGCGACAACCGCCGTGCGAAAAGCGATCGCGTCAATCTACGGAGACGACTACCTGCACGGCGAACCCCGCGCCTGGAAAAGTCGCGCGCGCAACGCGCAGGAAGCGCACGAGGCGGTGCGTCCGACAAACATCACGCTGGATCCCGAAAAGGCGCGCCTCAAAGACGAGGCGCTCGCCCTCTATCGCCTGATACGGCAGCGCGCGCTGGCAAGTCAGATGAGCGACGCGCGGCTGGAGCGCGTCACCGCCGTCCTTGAAGCCGACGGATTTGAAGGAACAATGCGCGCGAGCGGGGTGTCGGTCGTGTTTCCCGGCTATCTCCGAGTGTGGAAAGAGCGCGTGGAAAATACGCCGAAAAAAGACGGCGACGGTGACAAGGACGGCGACAAAGACGGCGACAAAGACAGCGACGGCGACGGCGAACTTCCCGTTTTGCGCGAGGGCGATACGCCGACGCTGGAAGAAGCGATGAACCTTCGCAAGGAGACAAGTCCGCCGTCGCGCTACTCGGAGGCGGCGCTGGTGCGAAAGATGGAGGAACTGGGCATCGGTCGTCCGTCAACCTACGCGAGCATCCTCAAAGTTCTGCGCGACCGCGAGTATGTCGTGATGGCCGGACGCAGTTTCGTGGCGCACGAGCGCGGGCGCGTCGTCAACGCCTTCATGAAAGAGTTTTTCCGCGACTATGTTGAATACGACTTCACCGCGCGCCTGGAAGACGAACTGGATCAGGTCTCCGACGGCAAGCGCGACTGGAAAAAAACCCTGAGCGGCTTCTGGGACGGCTTCTCCGAAGCGAGCAACAGTCTCGCAGACCTGAAGGTCGCCGATGTGATTGATGTGCTGGATCGCGAACTGGGCCCGCACTTTTTTCCGTCCGACCCCGACAACCCCGACCGCGACCCGCGTCAGTGTCCGAGTTGCGGCGGACGCCTCGGCATCAAATTAGGACGCTCCGGCGGGTTCATCGGCTGCGGCAACTATCCCGAGTGTCAGCACACGCGCTCGCTTGAGGTCGTGGACGGCGACGCGCCCGCGCTGCCCCGCAAACTCGGAACGCATCCGGAGTCAGGGCTTGAGGTGCAGATCAAGAGCGGTCCGTTCGGGCCCTACATTCAGGAGGGCGAGGTCGACGAAGCCGACAAGAAAAAGAAGCCGCGCCGCGCAGGTCTGCCGAAAGGCGAAGACCCGTCATCGGTAGACCTGGAGCGCGCGCTGCAGTACCTGGCGCTGCCGCGCGAAATCGGCGAGCACGGCGGCGAGAAGGTGACAGCAGGCATCGGACGCTACGGCCCGTGGGTGCGGCGCGGTCGCAGTTATGCGTCTATTCCGCGCGACGATCATGTGCTTGAAATCGGACTGAACCGCGCGGTCGCGCTGATTGAAGCCAAGGGACAGCGCGGCGGGGCGCAGTCGGGGCGGCTGCTGGGCGAGCATCCTGACGGCGGCGAGGTGCGCGTGCTGGAGGGGCGCTGGGGGCCGTATGTGAAGTATAAAAGCATCTCGGCGTCTATTCCCGGCGACCGCGACCCCGACACCTTTCCGCTGGATGACGCGGTCGCGCTGATAGCCGAGCGCGCCGCCAAAAAGGGCAAGGGCAAGGGCAAGGCGAAAGCCAAGACCAAAACGAAGCGCAAGGCGACGCGCAAGACGAAGACCAAGGCGAAGGCGAAGGCGAAGGTCAAAGCCAAGACCAAGACCAAAGCCAGGGCGAAGGCGACGCGCAAGGCTGCTTCGGCGAAGTCGGAAACGGCGACGGCGACGGCTTCGGCGGAGGTCAAGTCTGCGGACGAGGTTAAAGACGGGGAAGAATGAGACTCTTCCGGCGCGTCTGCTTTGTGTCTCTGCTGGCTGTGGCGGCGACGGCGGCGCCTGTCCTGGGGGCGGAACTTGAGCCGAGTCATTCGCGGTATGTGCTGAGTCCGGCGGGCGGCGGCGTGGAGGTGAGCGGCGACATCGTTCTTGACTTCGTTGAAGACTGCGACGAGCGCACTCTGGAGGTGATGACGCGGGTGTCGCTGTTGTTTCCGGGGGCGGCGCGGGCGACGCGTGTCGAGACTTACATACGGCAGAGCGAGTCTTCGGACGGGGTGCTGGCGTTTTTTTACGAGGAGCGGCTGGACGACGGTTCGCCTCCGCGGCGGCGGCGCGGGGTTTTGCGGCGGGTTGACGGCGGCGGCCTGCGGATGGAAGAGGAGGGCCGGGCGCCGCAGGATTTGCCGGGGGATGTGATATCGGAGATCGCGTTTAACGATCGTGTGTTCGCGCGGTTTGCGCTGGGGGGAGTTGAGGCGATTGAGGGGTGGTATCGGGTATTTGATCCGACGCGGCAGGATCATGAGTTTCCGTGGGTGCGGATATTGCTGCGGGGCGCGGACGCGGGGCGTGTGGCGCTGCTGGCGGAGACGGAGGGGCGTGTGGCGGACAAGGGTGTTGTGTTTGGCGAGCGGAGTCTGGGCGATGTGTATCATTTTGAGTATTTGAGTTTTCTGCCTGAGGAGGAGACTGTGCCTTTGGGTCAGAGTGTTTCGCGGATAGACGGCGAGGGTGTGATACTTGTGGAGTTGCTGCGTTGGGGCGAGGTGATGGCGCTGGCGGTTCTGGACGAGTATGAGGACCTGCCCTCCCCCGAATGTTAAAAAGAGAGACGAAGCACAACCTTTGGCATTAGTGGGACTTTGACTAAGACATTCACGATAGCCGCTCAAGCGAACAGCACCCACTGACGGCTGGCGGCACTGCCACCAGAAAATTAAAATTGCCTCTCTTTAATTGGAGGCGGCGGTATCGCTTCCGCTCGCTTTGTCAAGCCACTCCTGGATTCTGGCGATGCAGCGCGGCATGTCGTCGCGAATCTCATAAACCCAGAACCGCATCACATCCCAGCCGAGCTCCATCAGCCTCCGGTTCCTGATCTGATCTCTGCGGCACAACTCGCCGTCCCAGGCGCGATGATAACGCTCGCCGTCAACTTCAATATCAAGGCGGCGCTCGCCGTCAAACAGCGCGAAGTCCAGATCATATTTATCCTCGGAATATTGAGGAACGGGGCGCATTCCGGCTCTGTACATTTCCTCATAAAGAAGATGCTCCCAGTCAGACACTCGCTCAGGGTGAGAAACAGACGGATATCTCGGCCCGCGGTCTTTCTTCCTGTCCGCCGGCGACTTCGTTCTCTTACGCGACGAAACAGACGCGGCATATTCCGCAAAACGGGAAAGATAGCCAACATCGCTCTTCGCGCATGCGGTCCGATCGCCAACAACGATCAACTGCGCCCTCGCGCGAGTGACGGCGACATTAAACAGATTCCCGTTGTTCCTGAGAAAGGCGATGCTGCCCGGCGTTACGCCCCCGGACACCACAGGAGAAAAAATCATCACATCCCTCTCATCACCCTGAAACCTGTGAACCGTGTCAGACAGAAACTCTCGCTCCAGCAGCCTGTCCTTCAGGACAGGCGTCGCATGCGCGATCTCCGCTATCTTGTTCGCCTGCGCCCTGAACGGACTCACCACTCCGACAGAACCCTCGTAGCCGTTCTCAACAATCAAACGCGACAGCTCTCCGACAACCGCCTCCGCCTCCGCCTGGTTGATCGCGCTGCCGGCGGAAGGCCGGCGAACCCGCCCCGCGACATCTGTCCAGCGAACGCCGGGACCCCCCTTCGCGGGAGAAACAAGATTTTCATAGACGGTGGCTACCCTCAACTTCTCCTCGTAAAATTCAGAATTTGAAAAATCAATGATATCCGCATGAGAACGATGGTGGTCGAGCAGGTCCACCACAGAGTCAGGTATCAGTCCGGAAGCCAGATCAAAAAGCGAATTGCTTGAATATGCCCATTCAAGCCGCTCCGAAAACAACCCGAATCTCATCAGCAGTCTCTGATCCTGCCCCTGCTTCAGACCGCTTATATGCGACAGCTGTCGCGGGTCGCCGATGACAACGGCCGCCTTGGCGCGATAGAGCAGAGGAAGCGCCGACGCGATGTCGCACTGGCTGGCTTCATCAAAGATCACAATATCGAAATGACCCGGCTGAAGCGGCACACGACCCCTGGCGGAAAGCGAAGTAACCGCCCAGCAGCTGATCAGCTCGCCGACCCTGGACCACAGAGAATAATATTTTCCCCATACGGATCGGGGCAGGGACCTGTCACCGCTGTCGATGATCATCTTCAAAAGCGATCTGTACTGCGCCAGGTCCTTTCTCCTGGACGCGTCCAGGCTGTTTGACTGCAATCGCAGCCACGCGCGCCAGAGGTGAAGCGAGTTCCTTTCAATCTGCGCTTCAAGAGACAGCGCGCGGACGGCCAGATCTTCAAAAGAGTCAGCGCTCTGAAGTTTCTTCAGGCACTTGAGATACCTGATCGCGGACTCCGCCTGCAGGAGCATCTCTTCGCATTCTCCATGGAATTCCCTCCAGCAGGAAATATTGTCTCCGTTCACGGCGTCTTCCCCGGCTTCAAGCCCGATCTTCCGAGCAAGGTCAAGCAACTCGCGTCGCTTCTGATTCACATCATCAAGCCTTCCGGACTCCAGCCACCGCCAGAACATGCGCTCGAGGAAAGTTCGCCTCTCCCTGTCAGCCCTGTCCAGACCCTCGAGAAAAGAGGCCGGCACGGAAGAGGCTTCCGAAAGATCAGCGTTCCTGACGCTGAGAAAGCGCTCGTGAGGAACCAGCCGCCTGAACTCTTCAGACTTCTGTTCCAATTTGTCCGTTTGATTTCTGAGATTGACAAGCCGGGCAATCTCGGAATCTATGTCAAAAAGCCGCCTGATAAGACGCTCATGAATCTTTTTGTACTTATCGTATTCTTCCTGGTACTCGCTCTTGTTCTCCGTGGCGAGGAGCTGGGAAATATACTCAGCCAGCTTTATCCGATAGACCGACGCCGCGCCCAGCCGCATCAGAACGGGTCTGGGGCCGAGAGAGTTGACGCGTTCCTCCACCACATCAACGGCCTTGTTGTTTTTGCTGGCGAAAAGCACCCGCTTTTCCTGCCAGGTGGCATTAATAAGCAAATTGGAAATCACCTGCGACTTGCCGGTTCCAGGAGGTCCTGTAATCACTGTGAGCGATTTTGCAAGCGACGACTTCACCGCCCTCTTCTGCTCAAGATTGAGCGGAAGCACTTCAATAATCGCTTTTTCCTCATCCGAAGATGTCGCATTGTCAATATGACCCTCCAGCCACGCGCCCAGCGCCGTGCCTCTGATTTTCTCGGGGCTGAGCCGGGCTATCTCCTTCAATTCATGCTCCAGTCCGCGGGTATACGGAGAGCTCTCGGCTATAATGAACACAGGGCGATTATAGACGCCCTCTTCTTTCAGAGCAGACATTTTCACAGACGCGGCGACAACGCTGCCCGGGTCTATATTCTCGCGCCAAGGCCATTCCGGTCGGACCTTCTGAAACCTTGCGAACAGATCGTCAGCCTCGAGCGGACTCCCGTCGTCACTGATGCCAAGATCTTTTTCAAACTGCGCCACCTCCTCCATCAAACCTGCACGACTGACTCCCGAAAGGTTTCTCACGGCTTGCGGGTTGGCTGAAGGAAAATTAAAATCAATGACATCCTCTCCGTCCCCCTCGTCCGTTCTCACAGGAAACAGAAGCAGCGGCTCGATCATGAAACCTCGCCAGCCTGTACGTCGGGATACAATAAGAGAAAGATTCGTCGGGTATCCGAGATAAATGACGCGTCTGCCCTGCGGCGCGCGAAGCTTGTTTTTCATCCGATGATAATCCGGAGAATCCTTGAGAGAAGAAGAACGGTCAGGAAAGCGGTCTAATTCCGCATAGTCTTCATCCCCATACTTGCTCTGGGCAAAGGTAGACACCTCAACGCCGTCATACCCTGTGCATGCAAGGTAGTAGCGACAAAGCCGCGCCAGTTCGGATTCTTCGGATTCAGAACTCATAACTCATAACCTTCCCTATTTCCGTGACACGCCGATAATATCCCGTTCCACCCACCGAGTCAATAGGCCGCCCCCGGCGAAAGAAAACGACACGCTCACGCCTGGTGCGGACGGCTGGCGCCATCCGCAGACATCAGCGGGAACGGCTCGCTTGAGCCAGCACCCGCTAATGCCGAAGGCTTGTCCTCAGAACGGAATCTCATCATCAAGATCATTAACCTCGCTCTCGCTCGGCGGAGGCGCCCCGCCGCCGCTGCCGCCGCCACCGCCGCCATAACTGCCTCCCCCGCCGCCACGACCTCCAAGAAGAATCAACTGACTGTCAAACGGATGCAAAACCACCTCCGTCGTATAACGGTCATTGCCATCCTTGTCCGTCCACTTGCGCGTCTCAAGCTTGCCCTCCAGGTACACCTGCGAACCCTTCTGCAGATACTGTTCCGCAACCTTGACCAGACCCCGCTCCGTTCCCCCCACCGCTCTGGCAAAAACAGCGACACGGTGCCATTCCGTTTTCTCACGCATCTCCCCAGTGTTGCGATCCTTCCAGCGCTCCGAAGTTGCAACACTGAAATTACAAACCCGCCCGCCGTTGCTGAATGTGCGAACCTCGGGGTCCTGGCCGAGATGGCCAAGAAGCGTAACCTTGTTTAAACTACGAGACATTTCAAAACTCCCTTCTGCTGACGGTCAACCCCATTCTATACCCCCGCGAAAGCATAATCCCCGCCTAGCCTGGGGAAAACTCCAAAATCCCCGAAAACAGCGATTTCCAACAGCCACAGCCTTGCCCGACGGCGAAATACCAATATGATAGACCCAGAACCTATGCCCCCCCCTGCCGCTCATCGCCGGCGCGCGTCCAGCCGCCCCGCCTCCGGAACAAGGCGGACAAACCCCAGAAACGCCCCCAAACCCGGAAAAAGCGGCAGGGTCAAAGCCGCCACAGGGACAAAAAAAGTCCCCGCCGCCTCCGCCAAGGCCGCCACCGCCGCCAAAGCGAAAAAAACAAACGCCTCCGGCGAAATCTCCATCCGCGGCGCGCGCGAACACAACCTCCGCAACCTCAGCCTTAAACTGCCGCGCGAAAAACTCATCGTCATGACGGGACTTTCAGGCAGCGGCAAATCCTCCCTCGCCTTTGACACCCTCTACGCCGAAGGACAGCGCAGATATGTCGAGTCGCTCTCCGCCTACGCGCGGCAATTCCTGCACCTCATGGAAAAACCCGATGTCGACTCCATCGACGGACTCTCGCCCGCCATCTCCATTGAACAGAAAACAACCTCGCGCAATCCGCGCTCAACCGTCGGCACCGTGACCGAAATCTACGACTATCTCAGGCTGCTGTATGCGCGTGTCGGCGTGCCGCATTCTCCCGCCACGGGACTGCCGATAGAAAGCCAGACCGTCCAGCAGATGGCGGACAAAATCAGCGCGCTGCCCGAAAAAACGCGGCTGCTTCTTCTCGCTCCGGTCGTGCGCGGACGCAAAGGCGAGTATAAGCGCGAACTCCGCGAACTCCAGAAGCAGGGATACCAGCGCGTCCGCATTGACGGAGATGTCCACGAAATAGACGACGCCCCCGCCCTTGATAAAAAGCGCAAGCACGACATCGAGGTCGTCGTGGATCGCATTGTCGTTGACGCGAACCTCGGCGCGCGTCTCGCCGACTCCCTTGAGACCGCCCTCGCCCTCTCGGACGGACTCGTCTGGGCAGACAACCCCGACACCGGCAAACGCCTTACCTTTTCAAGCCGTTTCGCGTGTCCGGTGTCCGGCTTCACGATAGAGGCGCTGGAGCCGCGTCTTTTCTCGTTCAACAGTCCGTTCGGCGCGTGCGCGACCTGCGACGGTCTCGGCACCGACAGCGTGATGGACGACAAACTCGTCGTCCCCGACCCCGACGCGCCGCTGACGGAGGCGATTGCTCCGTGGCGTTCGGCGAACGGAAATGTCATGCCTTACTACGAGCAGTTTCTCACGGCGGCGGCGAAACATTTCGGCGCGCGTCCGGACACGCCGTGGAAAGACCTCCCCGAACATGCGCGGCGCGGCATTCTGCACGGCATCCGCGATCCTGTCCGCGTCGTCTACACCGACAAGGAGGGCGGCTCTTTCACGACAAAGCGCCCGTTTGAGGGAGTGATTCCGAGCCTCACCAGAAGATGGCGCAACACCGACAGCGACTGGATGCGCGAAGACCTTGCGCGTTATATGACGCAGCGCCCGTGCCGCGCGTGCGAGGGCGCGCGGCTCAAGCCGGAGGCGATGGCGGTCCAGGTCGCGGGACGCACGATTCACGATCTTACGAAGATGCAGTTGAACGAGGCGCACGACTGGTTTTCCGGCCTTGAGGAGCATCTGAACAGGCAGCAGCGCGAGATTGCGCGGCGCATTCTGAAGGAGATCCGCGCGCGCATCGGCTTTCTGATTCATGTCGGCCTGGAATACCTGACGCTGGCGCGTTCGGCGGGCACTTTGTCTGGCGGCGAGAGTCAGCGCATTCGCCTGGCGTCGCAGGTCGGCTCCGGCCTGACGGGAGTGCTTTATGTCCTTGACGAGCCTTCCATCGGACTTCACGCGCGCGACAACCGCCGTCTTTTGCAGACGCTGGAGCGGCTCCGCGACCTTGGCAACTCGGTGATTGTCGTTGAGCATGACGAGGAGGCGATCCGCGCGGCGGATGTTGTGGTTGATCTCGGTCCCGGGGCGGGCATTCACGGCGGCGCGCTTGTGGCGGTCGGCACGCCGGACGAGGTGTCGCGCAATCGCAAGAGTCTGACCGGCGACTATCTGTCGGGGCGCCGCGAGATAGAGGTGCCGCCGCGGCGGCGCGAGCGGACGCGTTCTCTTACGCTGCGCGGCGCGCGCGTGCATAATCTGCGCGGTGTGACGGCGACCTTTCCGCTTGGAAATTTCATTTGCGTGACGGGAGTATCCGGCAGCGGCAAGTCGTCGCTGTTGATAGAGACGCTGTACCGGGCTCTGGCGCGCGAGTGTAACGGCGCCCGCGAGTTTCCCGCCGCGCATGACGGCATTGACGGACTTGAGAATGTTGACAAGGTGATTCACATTGATCAGTCGCCGATTGGCCGCACGCCGCGCTCTAATCCGGCGACTTACGCGCAGGTCTTCACGCCGATACGCGACTGGTTTTCGGAGTTGCCTGAGGCGCGTCAGCGCGGCTGGGGTCCCGGGCGTTTTTCCTTCAATGTGAAGGGCGGACGCTGCGAGGCGTGTCGCGGCGACGGAGTGATACGCATTGAGATGCATTTTCTGCCTGATGTTTATGTTCGCTGTGACACTTGCAAGGGGCGGCGTTACAACCGTGACACGCTTGGGGTGCGCTGGCGCGGTCATTCTATCGCCGACATTCTTGAGATGACGATAGAGGAGGCGTGCGCGGAGTTTGCGAAGATTCCGGCGATTGCGGGTCGTTTGCGGAGTCTGGAGCGCGTGGGTCTTGGGTATGTGCGTCTGGGTCAGCAGGCGCCTACTTTGTCGGGCGGCGAGGCGCAGCGCGTTAAACTTGCGCGCGAGTTGGGACGCCGCGCGACCGGCAAGACGGTTTACATTCTTGACGAGCCGACGACGGGTTTGCATTTTGAGGATGTGCGGCGTTTGCTGGGTGTCTTGCATGAGTTTGCGGAGGCCGGCAACACGGTGATTGTCATTGAGCATAATCTTGATGTGATTAAGACGGCGGACTGGGTGATTGACCTGGGTCCTGAGGGCGGTGACGGCGGCGGACAAATCGTGGCGGTCGGCACGCCTGAGGAGGTGGCGCGGCATCGGGCGAGTTATACGGGTCGTTTTCTGCGGCGAATTTTGTAGTTTGCGGCGCGCTTTACACGGGGCTGGCGATGTGGTTATACTTGGGGAGCCGTTCCGGCATGAACTTTCTGGAGAGGAGTAGAGACGATGGCTTTTGTGCTTCCTGATCTTCCGTATGGTCGTGGTGATCTGGCGCCGCATATATCGGAGACGACGCTGGAGTTTCATCATGGCAAGCATCATCAGGCGTATGTGAACAAGGCGAACGAGTTGCTGGCCGGCACATCGGAGGCGGCGTTGCCGCTTGAGGATGCGATTGCGTATGCGCGTGACGGGGGGAAGGGAGGTTTGTACAATCAGGTTGGTCAGATATGGAACCACACATTTTTCTGGCATTCGTTGAAGCCTGGCGGCGGAGGTCAGCCCGGCGGGGAATTGGGCGGCGCGATTGACGCGGCGTTTGGTTCGTACGATGGTTTTGCGGAGAAGTTTCTGGCGAGCGCGGTTGGAAATTTCGGCAGCGGCTGGACTTTTCTGGTGAAAGACGGGAACGGTCTGGCGGTGGAGAACTATGCGAATGCGGAGACGCCGGTTCGCACTGGCAAGAGTGCTTTGCTGACGATTGATGTGTGGGAGCATGCGTATTATCTGGATTATCAGAATCGCCGTCCTGATTTTGTGAAGGCGTTTTTGGATCATCTGGCGAACTGGGATTTTGCGGCGGAGAATTACGCGTCCGCCTGAGGCTTTCCCTGCCGCGATTTTTGGCCTTAATCAGGAGACAGACGAAGTGCGACATTTGGCATTAGCGGGCGTTTGACAATTATAGAGACAACGAAGCACTGCCTCTGGCATTAGTGGGCGTGTGACTAAGACATTCACAGTAGTCGCTCAAGCGAACCGCACCAACTAATGGGTGCGGGCTAGCCCGCAAAAAAAATTAAATTAAGAAGTGATTGACTATTTAAGGGGTCAATTAAATAAATTGTTTTCTTATTAACTTAGACAATTAATGGTGTCAAAAAATAATTGTTTTTCATTAATTATTAATAGACAATTAATGGTGTTAATTAAATAAATTAATTTCTTTTAATTTTTTTGCAGGCAGCGCCTGCGGGCATCAGTTGGTGTCGCTCGCTTGAGCCAACAGCGTGAATGTCTCAGCCAAACTCCCACTAATGCCAAAGATCTCCCTTCGTTGTCTCTGTAATTAGTCAATTTGATTTCTCCGAAAATCACCCCTATACTCCCACCCACAAGGGCCCGTAGCTCAGCAGGTAGAGCAACTGACTTTCAACAAAAATGGGAGCCTCGCAGGGAAACCCGCGAGTGACAAGGTGTCAAATTCGGGGAACCCCCAACAGGCAATCCCGAGCCAAGCCAGCAACGGAAGGTGTAGAGACTGAACGGCACCCACCCCAAAAGGGTGAAGAGACAGTCCAGACCACAAACCAGGACACTAGTCCAGGGCGGCGAAAGCCGTAGATGGTAAGTAATCAGTAGGTCGGAGGTTCGAATCCTCCCGGGCTCACATATCCCAACACCGCCACTAGTCACCCCGACACCGCGCAAACGCGGCGCCGTTAATGAAGCCCCCTCCCCTAGCCCTCTCCCTCGCCGCCATCGCCCGCCAAAGTCACAAGATGCTCCCATATATGTCCGCCATAACTGCGCGGAACCAGCAAACTAAACTCACCAGCACCATGACACACCACCACCACTCCCACACGAAACATCCGCGACTGCCACACCTCGCCGCCCGCCGCGCGTTCCAAGTCAAGCGCCAAGCCACCCTGCAATAACTCCGCGCCAGACACCCGCAAACACACATAGCCCGCCACCAGATCCGCCCGGTATAAACCCCCGGATATCTCGTCCAGACCGCGCGGCAACTCCACGCCCGACTCGCTCGCAAGCCATACACGCTCGCGCGTCAGGCGCAACGCCGTCACTCCCGCGCCGAAAACCGCCGAACCCGCAGAAAACACCCCGCCAATCCCCAGCAGACCACCCGCCCGCTCCATAAAAGACGAAACCACATCGCCCGCGCCGCAATACTGGCGCAACTCGCCCAGAAATACCTCGTCCAGCAACGCCGAACCGCCGCGGGACGACCGAAACCGCGTCAGAGCGCTCGCTCGCTCAATCACACTCATCTCATGCGCTCCCCTTCCGAATCCACAAAACACGGAGACACCACACGCGCCACCACCACACTGCGGCCGACAGGATTAAAACAACGCACCTCCTCGCCCTCGCGCGCCCGCGCACGACTCAGAAAACCCAGCGCAATATAACCGCCGCACTCGCCGCTGTAACACGCCGACGACACCCAGCCCTCGCCATGACCGGACATCTCGCCGTCCATGCCGAACAGCACCGATCCAGACTCAATGCGCTGCCCCGCCCCCAATGGACGCAAACCCGTCAGACACGGACGATCGCCGTCAGTCAGACCCGCGCGCCGTCCAAGCGGAACCCCGACCGCTAAACCAGACTTGCGCCGCAACATTCCCTCAAAACGCAGGTCAGCCAAGGTGACGCGGCCGTCAATCTCGGAGACCGTGATGTGTCCCTTCTCAACGCGCAGGGCGTCCAGCGCCTCAAGACCATACGGAACAATGCCGCGCTCCGAACCCGCCTCGCGTAAACGCTCCCACAAAGAGACGCCGAAATGCGCCGCCACAAATACCTCGTACGCCCGCTCGCCCGAAAAACTCATCCGATGCACACGCGCAAACTCGCCGCCGTACAACACCTCAAGAGCCCCCATATGCGGCAGGGACGCGATGTCGTCATCAGCGAAAACAGACGACACCACCGACAGACTCTCGCGTCCCGCCACCGCGATGCCAGCCCACGAGTCGCTCACCGATGTCAGAAAAACCTCCAGGTCGCGCCACTCCGCCTGATGCAGAAACTCAAGACGCTGCAGCACCGCGCCCGCGTTCGCTGTCGTCGTCGTTATCCAGAAACCGCCGTCCTTCGTGCGCGTCAGAGTGCCGTCGTCAAAAACCATTCCGTCATCGCGCAGCATCACGCCGTAGCGAACCCGTCCGGATTTCAGCGAGGCGATGTTGTTGACATAAACGCGCTCCAGGAACTTCTCGGCGTCCGCGCCCTGAACGAGAATTTTTCCCAGCGTGGAAACATCCGTCATTCCGACGCCGCCGCGCACCGCCGCCGACTCGCGCACATAGCCCGCCTCCACCGACTCCTGCGGCGAAGCCGGATAATAACGCGCGCGCATCCACTCGCCGGACTCTATCCACTGAACACCCTCGCGCAAATGCACATCATGCAAAGGCGAGCGGCGCACCGGACGAAAATGCCGCCCCACCTCCGCGCCCGCAAGCGACGCAATCTCAACAGGCGTATACGGCGGACGCGCCGTGCCGAGACGCTCCATCTTGCGCTTCGCAAACAACGACAAAATCCCCGCCGCGTTCGTGCCGGAAGTCTTGCCCTGATCCGCGCCCATCCCCGCGGTCGTATAACGTTTCGCGTGTTCAGGCTGGTTGTAACCCTCGCGCACCGCGATCGCCATGTCCTTCACCGTGACATCGCCCGACAAATCCACAAAGGCGCGGCGCGAAAACGCGTCCTCGCCGCCGCGCGACAGCCACAACGGACACGGCGCGACACGCCAGCCGCCGCGCGCAAGTTCATCGCCGTCGTCTATCGTGAAGATGTCGGCGAGGGCGCCGCCGTTGTCGTCATCGGCGCCGAAGGACGCGGCGCGGGAGCCGACTGCGGCCTCGGCGGCGCGGCGTCCCTCTTTTATCGCCTCGCCGCGCGAAAATGTGCCGCGCGCGCCGCCCACAACTTCCCAGCCCGGCGGCATCTCGTCGCCCGGCACGAAGGCGGCGATTTTCTCGTCATAGCGCGGCGACAGTCCGCGCTGACTCCACAGGCGGAGGTTCGGGTCAAGTCCGCCCGAAAGGCATACCATGTCGGCGGCGAAGTATCGCGTCTTGCCCGCGACCTTCCCCGCCGTGTCGCCGACGCCGTTGTCTGTCTCCATCGCCTCCGCAGACTCTTTAACGGCACCTTCATTGGTCGTTCCTTCATCCGTTCCCCCTTCACCGGCGCTGTCTCCACCGCCGTTGGAGCCAGCGCCGTCATCACCGTCACCGTCATTGTCATTGTCATTGTCATTGTCAAGAACAACGATATTCGCGTCCGCGTCAAACGGAGCCGCGAGCAGTCCCTTCACGCGCCGTCCGCCGCGCACCGCTATCGGAACATAGCCAAGATGAATCTCAACGCCGCGCATCCGCAGACGCTGCAGACGCTCCGAACCCGCGCCCTCGCGCCGCGCGTCAAGCAGGGTTATCTTCGCGCCGACCTCCATGCCCGCGAACGCCAGTTCCTCGGCCGTCTCCCACGCCGAGTCGTTGTTCGCCGCTATCACAATGCGGCGCTCCGGCAGAACTCCCCAGCGCGTCAGCCACAGGCGCGCCGCCGAACTCAAAACCACGCCGGGCAGGTCGTTGCCCTCGCACACCAGAGGACGCTCCAGCGCGCCGCTCGCCAGAATCACGCGGCGCGCGCGCACCCGCCACAAGCGCGACCGCGAACCCGCGCCCGACTCGCCCGCCTCGCGCAGACGCTCAACCATGCCGAAACAATTGCCGTCATACGCGCCGAAACATTCCGTGCGGAGAAAAATGCGGACATTCTCCGACTCCTCAAGAAACGACAGGATGCGGCGGCGCCAGATGTCGGCCTGACTGCCGCCGCGCTCGCCCAGCAGCGAGCCGCCCGCCGCGAAGTCGCGCTCCACCAGCGTCACGCGCGCGCCGCTCGCCGCCGCCGCGCCCGCCGCCGCGAGTCCAGCGGGGCCGGAGCCGATGACAAGGACATCGGTGAACAGATTCGCCGACTCGTGCTGCGCGTGATCCATGACATCTTCGCTCAGGCGACCCATGCCCGCCGCGCGGCGGATCATGTGTTCGTAAAAACGCCAGCCCTTGCGCGTCGGACCCATAAAGGTCTTGTAGTAAAAGCCCGCGCCCAGAAACGGCGCGAAGAGCGAGCCGCGCAATGCGCCGATGTCGTAGCGCAATGACGGCGAGCAGTTCTGACTGAAGGCTTCCATGCCGTCGTAGAGGCGCAGTTCGGACGCCGGGCGGTTGGGGGCGCGGAGGCCGTCCATGCCGCGCACTTCAACGAGGGCGTTTGTTTCTTCGGCGCCGGCGGCGTAGAAGCCGCGGCGGCGGTGATATTTGAAACTGCGTCCCGCGAGCCAGACGCCGTTTGCCAGGAGCGCCGAGGTCAGCGTGTCGCCTTCGTGGCCGACATATTCCGCGCCGTCAAAGCGGAAGCGCAGGGTGCGGCCGAAGTTCACGCGTCCGCGCCCGATGATGCGGCGGGAGTGGCGGCTCATTTGTCTGAGTCCTTTGACTCTTTAATGGCGCCTTTTTTGTCACCATCATCATTGCCGCCGCTGCCAGCATTATTGTCGCTGTTGCGGGCAATAACGGAGGCGACTTTATGGTCGTTGTCACCATTACCGTCACCGTCAGCATTATTGTCACCGTCGGGGACAATAACGGGGGCGATTTTATTGTCACCATCGTCATTGTCGCCGTTACCAGCATTATTGTCGCTGTTGCGGGCAATAACGGAGGCGACTTTATGGTCGTTGT
>JALCBB010000005.1:12428-18959 GCA_028066985.1 Alphaproteobacteria bacterium | reverse complement strand
CACCATTACCGTCACCGTCAGCATTATTGTCACCGTCGGGGACAATAACGGGGGCAATTTTATTGCCACCATCGTCATTGTCGCCGTTACCAGCATTATTGTCGTTGTTGCGGGCAATAACGGCGGCGCCATCATTGTCCCCGTTAACAATAACGGCATCGCCGCCGTCACCGTCATCGTTCTTGTCGCTGCGGAGGCGCGCTAACTCCGCGCCCGAAATCTCGTGCGTCAGCGTGTCGCGCTCCACTATCACCCACTCGCGACAGCCATGCAGGTGATGCCAGTACTCCCGTATCGCACCGCGCGGATTGTCACGCAAATACACATACGCAAACCATCGCCCGCCGTCACCATCATCATGCGCCGGACGCAACGGCGCGGCATCACCCAAGTAGGTGAACTCCTCGTGGTCTCTTACTCCACAAACAGGACAAGGAATGCGCAGCATAAATGCCCCCTAATGCAGGTTCGGCGTCGCGCCGTGACCAGTCTCGTCAATCAGGCGTCCCTCGGCGAAACGATCAAGCGTCAGCAACTTCGCAACTCCATGCGACTCGCCGGTCGCCAGAAGATGCGAAAAACAAAAGCCGGACGCCGGAGTCGCCTTGAAACCTCCATAGCACCAGCCGCCGTTCAGATACAAACCCTCAACCGAAGTGCGGTCAATTATCGGACTGCCGTCCATAGACATGTCCATCACGCCGCCCCAATGACGCAAAATGCGCGCGCCGCTCGCCGGCGGAAATACATCGCGCGCCTGCGCCGCGATCTCCTCAATCGCAGGCAAATTGCCGCGCGCCGCATACGAATTGTAATGGTCAAGATGTCCGCCGAAAACCAAACCGCCGCGGTCAGACTGGCTGATGTAAAAATGAGTCGCCAAAGACGACACAACCTGATCCAAGCACGGCTTGACCGGCTCCGTCACCGCCGCCTGCAGCAAATGACTCTCAATCGGAAGACGCAAACCCGCCAGACGCGCCACATGACTCGTGTGTCCCGCCGCCGCCAAACCAACACGCTCGGCACGGATGTCGCCGCGCGTCGTGCGTACGCCAATCACGGCGCCGTCACTGTCTCCTTTGCGGAGGAAGCCGACGACCTCGCAGTTCTGAATGATGTCCACGCCGAGACTGTCGGCGGCGCGAGCCAAACCCCACGCGACAGCATCATGACGCACCGTGCCAGCACGCGGCTGCCACAACGCTCCGCGTATCGGAAAACGCGCCGCCGCAGAAAAATTCAAATTCGGCGACAAACGCCACACCTCCTCGCGCGTCAGCAGTTCGGCGTCAATGCCGTTGGCGCGCATGATGTTGCCGCGCCGCCGCAACGCGTCAAGCGAGTGCGGGTCGTGCGCCAGGTTGATCTGTCCGCGATGCGAAACCATCAGATTGTAATTCAATTCGCGCGAAAGTCCCTCCCAGAGTTGCAGCGACAACTCGTAAAACAAAGTGTTGCCGGGCAACATGTAATTAGAACGGATTATCGTCGTGTTGCGTCCGACATTGCCGCCGCCAAGATAACCGCGCTCAATCACAGCGACATTCCGAATACCATGCTGCGAAGCGAGAAAGTAGGCGGTCGCGAGGCCGTGTCCGCCGCCGCCGACAATCACAATGTCATAGCCCGACTTCGGCTCCGGCTCGCGCCACGAGCGCTTCCAGTCCTTGTCGCCGCGCAAACCATGACGCAAAATCGCAAGCGCCGAATAGCGCGCGCCCTCGGCAACACGCGGACGCTCCGACTTCAACTCGCGCTTCGCGGATATCAGCCTGACGCGCTTCACAGATACCACTCCCATTCGCGTTTCTGCGGCTCGCTCATGAAGCGATTATACTCCGCCTCCTTCAACTCCGCATAGAAGTCAAAGTAGTCGCCGCCAGACCACTCGTTAAAACGCCGCCGAAAATCACGACTGCGCTTCGCCGTCAGCCACGCCCGCGGAAAAGTATGCGGCAAAGCACGACCCGAACGCGCGCGCGGCAACTCCATTTCAGACTCAAGACCCAGCGCGATACTCACCAGAATCGCCGCCGTCACCAGATAAGGACTCGCGTCCGCCGCCGCAAGACGGTGCTCAATGCGCGTCTCCTTCGCGCTGCGCGCCACCGGGACGCGGAGGGCGGCGTTGCGGTTGTCGGCGTCCCAGAAGGCGTCGGTCGGGGCGAACTGTCCAGGCACATGACGGCGATACGCATTCTGATGCGGCGAATAAATCAGCATCGCGTCCGGCATATAATGCAGCATCCCCGCAAGCGACTGACGCATTATCCGCGACATTTTGCTGTTGCTGTTGCTGTCGCCGTCACCGTCGCTGTCTCCGTTCGGGACAAAAACATTGCGGCCGCGCGCGTCCAAAAGACTGATGTTAAGTTGCAGACCGCTCCCAGGACGATCCGCAAACGGCTTCGGACAAAAACTCGCGTAACCTCCAAGCGCAGATGCCGCGCAAGCAATGCCATGACGCAGCAAACTTGACTCGTCGGCGGCGCGAATCGCATCGGGAACAGCGTCAAGGTTGATCTCGTATTGTCCCGCCGACGCCTCGTGAGTCAGCGCCGCAAGCGGCAAGCCCGTGCGCTCAAGCCATTCGTCAATCAACACATTCGCGTTGTTCGGAAGCAGCGGCGCGAGGCCGTAGGTCTCGGTCGCGGTCTCGCGCTCGTTCGCGGGACGCGGCGAATACAAAACCGCGCCGCCGTCGCGTCCGCGCTTGCCCGACAGCAAGTAATACTCCAGTTCAAACGCCGCCATCACCCGCAGTCCGGTCGCGCGCGTGAACGCCGACAAGATGTTCTGCAGCACCGCGCGCGGGCCCATAACATGCGGACGACCATCAGCGTCAAGCACCTCGCACAATACGAGTCCCATCGGCGGGTCGTTCCAGGGCTGCACCATCCATGTCTCGCGTATCGGACGCACCTGAAAGTCAGGGTCGCCGTCGTCAACACCGATGCCGCGCACATTGAGAACTTCGCCGAGCGTGTCCATCGCGTAGACCGACACCGGAAAATTGAAACCCTCGCGCAGGGTCTTCGCCGCCTCCGAGCGTCGGTAGCGTTTGCCGCGGAGTTCGCCGCAGACACAGGGAACCGCGAAGTCCGCGCCCATGTCCGTTGACGGCTTGCCGTAACGCGACCCGAAGTCGGCGCCTTTTCTGTTGCCCTTTCCGGCGCCCTTTTTCTTAGGCATCGGTCGTCCCTCCCATCCAGGATAAAATTTGCGCGTGATGCTCGCGCGTGTTCGCCGCCAGAACCGAGTCCGCCGAGCCGCTGCCGTCCGCGCGCAGGGTCAGACGCGCGCCGCGCCAGTCGGTCATCACGCCGCCCGACTGCTCCACTATCGGCACAAGCGCGGCGTAGTCATACACGGAAAGGCCGGCGTCCAGATAAAAATTCATTCTGCCGCGCGCGACCAGAGTCGCGCCGAAACAATTTCCGCCGACACGAAGAAAGGTCGCCGAGTCGCACAGGGTCTTCCAGCCTGTGCCGAGATCACGCTCCGCGCGCATCGGATTAGACACGATTCCCGTCAAGCCGCCGCCGTTGTCATCGCCGTCATCATTACTGCCGCCGCCAGTATTATTGTCATCGTTGCGGGCAATAACGGCGGCGCCTTCACTGTCACTGTTAACAATAACAGCATCGCTGTCGTCACCGTCATCGTTGCCTTTAACAGAAACGGCGGCAGGGTCGCTGTCCCCTTTAAAAGCGGCGGTGTCGCTGTCGCCGCTCGCAATCGCAACGCCGTTCTCCCACGCACCCAGACCGCGCGCGGCCGTGTACACCCGCTCCAGCGCCGGAAAACCCGCCAAGCCCGCCACAAACTCCTCGCCCATCGCAAATCCTATCAAAACGCCAAAGTCAGGAACGCCACCGATGTAACTCTTCGTGCCGTCAATCGGATCCACAACCCACCGACACAACGCGCCCGCGCCCGAAACCCCGGTCTCCTCGCCGATGAAGCCAAAGTCCGAGCCGGACAGCAAAACCTCGCGGATACAGCGCTCGGTCGCCACATCCATCGCCGTCACAGGCGAGCCGTCAGGCTTCAACTCGTAGGGCAAACCCGCCGCAAAACCGCGCAGAACCGCGTCCACAGCCGAATCATACGCCCGCCGCGCCAGCCGCAAAACCTCGCCCAAATCCAAATCAGACACGAAATACCCCCCAAATCTGTACGCTGAACGGCCTCCGCAACCCCGCCAGTATACACGAATCGACAGGCGAATCATGTGAAAAAGTTCTATAAAATCAGCAGGACAACAAGCCCGCCACGCCCGTGCTAATAAATGCCAATGAACCTGTACCTCCGCGAAGCCGAAACACTGCGGCGCATCCTTGACGAACTCGCCGACAAGGGCGCCGTCAAAGGGGATGTTCCGCCAGCCGAAAAAATTCTCGTGGAAGCGCCGCGAGACGAAAAATTCGGCGACTTCTCGTCAAGCCTCGCGCTCGTTCACGCAAGCGCAATGGGAGTCAAGCCGCCGGAACTCGCCGCGCAAGTCGCCGAAAAACTCGCGGAGATGGAGCATGTCCAGAGCGCGGCGGTCGCGGGACCCGGATTCATCAACTGGAAACTCACGCCGACCGCATGGCAGGAAACACTGCGGGAACTGCTCGCGCACTCAATCACCTTTCCGAACATCGGCGGCGGGCGGCGCGTCAATGTGGAATTCGTGTCCGCGAACCCGACGGGGCCGCTCACAATGGGACACGCGCGCGGCGCCGTCATCGGAGATGCGCTTGCGACTCTCTTCTCGCGCTTCGGGTGGCAGGTCGTGCGCGAATACTACACCAACGACGCCGGCGGACAGATTGAAATCCTCGCCCGAACCGTGGAACTCAGAATGAAAGAAGCGCAGGGCACGGACATCGGCGAAATTCCGGCGGGACTCTATCCCGGCGAATATCTGAAGCCGATCGGCGAGCGTCTCGCGGCGCAAGCCGAAAGCGCGGGCGCCGCTCCGAGCGGAGACGAAATTGCGCGCTTCGCGGTCGCGGAGATGATGAGTCTCATCCGCGACGACCTCAACGCCGTCGGTATTCGGCACGACCGGTTTTCGTCCGACTTTAAACTGCGCGAAGACGGCGCCGTTGAAGAAGCCGTGAAGCAACTGGAAGCCGACGGACACCTCTACCGCGGCACTCTGCCGAAACCAAAAGGCGAAGACGCCGCCGACTGGGAGCCGCGCGAGCAACTCCTTTTTCGCGCCACCGAATTCGGCGACACTGATGATCGTCCGATGCAGCGCAGCAACGGCGAGTGGACATACTTCGCCGGCGATATCGCCTATCACTACGACAAGCACAAGCGCACCGAAGGCAGACTCATTGATGTCTGGGGCGCGGATCACGGCGGATACAATCAGCGTATCGCGTCCGCGCTCAAGGCGGTCACACGCGGGAAGGGCGAACTGGACATCGTTGTCTGTCAAATCGTGCGGCTGTTTCGCGGCAAAGACGAAATACGAATGTCAAAACGCGCGGGCGAATTTGTGAGTCTGCGGCAGGTCGTTGACGAGGTCGGCGCCGACGCGCTGCGTTTCACGCTCCTGACGCGCAAGCCGAGCGCGCCGCTGGACTTTGACCTCAACGCCGCCGTGGAGAAAAGTCTTGAAAATCCGCTCTTTTATGTGCAATACGCGCACGCGCGGACGCACTCCGTGCTGCGGCTCGCGCGGGAGCAGTTTCCCGAACTCCGTGACGAGAATTTTTTCGCGCAAGCCGACCTGACGCCGCTTGTCGCTCCCGCCGAACTCAAGACGATCGCCGCGCTCGCCGCCGCGCCGCGCGTATTTCAGGCGGCGCTTGAAGCGCTGGAGCCGCATCGCATCACGCTCTGGCTCCGCGACCTCGCCGGCGAATTTCACGCCCTCTGGAGTCAGGGACGCGAAGAAACGCAGTTGCGCTTTATTGTCGCGGATGATCTGCGGCTGACGGCGGCGCGGCTGGCGCTTGTTCTCGCGGTTCAGCGCGGGCTCAGGGTCGGGCTTGAGGTGATCGGCGTGCGTCCGCTGGACGAGTTGTAGCGCGATGGCGGGCAGGTTCGTATTCGTCGCGGTCGCGCTTGTCGCGGGAGCCGGCGTCTTTGTCGCGCTTCTCGCTTTTTTTTCGCTGCGCGGCGAGACGCGGGTTTTGCATGTGTCGGCGCCTGACGAGCCTGTGCGGGTGCGTCCGCGCGAGAGCGGCGGCACGGAGTTTCCCTTCACGGATGTCGCGGTGCTGAATTCGGAGCAGGTGGCCTACGAGCGTCTTTTGCCGCCGGGCGAGGAGCCGTTGCCTGAGGCGCTTAATCCTGTCGCCGTCAATGTCAATGACAACGACGACACCTTTATTGTCAACAATGACGACAACGGCGGCGCCTTTAATGTCAATGACGACAGCGACACCGCCGCCGTCACGGGCAATAACGACACCTTCATTGTCAATAACGATGACGACAACAACGGCGACACCGTTATTGTCAACAATGACAGCGACACCGCCGCCGTCACGGGCAATAACGACACCTTCATTGTCAATAACG
>JALCBB010000005.1:0-12328 GCA_028066985.1 Alphaproteobacteria bacterium | reverse complement strand
ATGATGACGAAAACGGCGGCGCCTTTAATGTCAATGTTGACAATGTGGACAATAACGCCATCGCCGTCACTGTCACTGAACCTATTAAGACAGACGAAAACGGCGGCAGGGTCGCTGAGTCCGTTGAAACAAACAATGCCGCCGTCACCATCACCGCTAACACCAACGCCAACAGCGAAAAATGGGTCGCGCAACTCGCCTCCCTCACCTCGCACACCGGCGCCGAAAACACCCGGGAAACCCTCCGCAGCAAATACCCCGAACTCCAGAATGTCAGCCTCCAAATTGAGGTCGCCGCCGTCAACGGCACCACATACCACCGCATCATTGCGGGTCCATGGTCGGACGACACCCCCGCCCTCAACCTCTGCTCCAATGTCAGAAAAAAAGGCGCCGACTGCCTCGTACGGAAACAATAACTTGCATCCCGCGCCGCGCCGCGCTAACCTCAACTCAACGCCGAATCCCAGCCCCGAAACACCATGAACAACACACAGACAGACGACCAGTTCGCCGGCGCCCTCAACCTCAATAAACTCACCGCCGCCCTCAACGCCGGCGAACACGAACGACTCCAACTCTCGCTCACCGGATTCGCGGGACCCATTGACCTGCTCCTCGAACTCGCCCGCGAGCAAAAAGTAGACCTCGCCCAGATCTCAATCCTGCAACTCGCCGACCAGTACCTCAACTTCATCGATCACGCCAAAAACCTCAAAATAGAACTCGCCGCCGACTACCTCGTGATGGCCGCATGGCTCGCCTACCTCAAGTCGTGCCTGCTGCTGCCGATGCCCGAAATTGACGAGGAAGATGTCAGCCCGCACCTGATGGCCGCCGCGCTGCGCTTCCGACTCCAAAGACTGGAAGCAATGCGGAATGCCGCGCGCGAGATGATGTCTCAGCCGCAACTCGGCCAGCACAGACTCAAAAGCGGCGGCGAGCCAATGCGCGAAGAAACCGAATGGCGCTGGACCGCCTCGTTCTACGACCTCATCGGCGCCTACGCCCGAATGGAAACTCGCGCGGGAAAACGACTCAGACTGCGTATCAACCTGCCGCGCCTCTTCTCCGTGGAAGAAGCCGCCGCGAGACTCGCGCAAATCTTCGCGGAAATGCGTCCCGCATGGCACTCGCTGATGAGCCTGCTGCCGACACCCGAAACCGGCGAGCCGCTCGTGCGGAAGTCCGCGCTGTCAAGCACCTTCGCCGCGACGCTTGAAATGTGCAGAGAAGGCAAGGTGCATATCCGGCAGGACAGCGCCTTCGCGCCGATCTTCGTCAAGCCCGCCGAACCCGCCGCCGAAGAACACACGGAACCGCAACAATGAGCGAAACCGACACAAACACCGACACCGCCAACGCCAACGAGGTTAATGTCGCCGAGGCTGATGTCGTCGACGCCGCCGAAAAAACGACGGGCGCGAAGAAAAAGCCGCGCCGCGTGAAAAAAATCGCGAAAGACCGCGACGACTCGCTCGCCCTCCTTGAAGCGGCGCTTTTCGCGTCGCCGGAGCCGCTCAACGCGCGCGAACTCGCGCCCTACATCGCCGACGGCGAAAACATTGACAGCCTCATGCGCGAACTCGCGCAGAAATACACCGCGGGCGGCGTGCGTCTTGAGGAGTCGGGACGGGCGTGGTCGTTTCGCACGGCGCCCGAGTACGGCGAGCGGCTGATGGTCGTGCGCGAGCGGCGGCGGCGCATCTCGCGCGCGGCGGCGGAGACGCTCGCGGTCATCGCGTATCATCAGCCCGTCACGCGCGGACAGATAGAGGAAATCCGCGGCGTCGTCATTTCAAGCGGCACCCTGGACATTCTGCTGGAGGCGGGCTGGGTCGCGCCGCAGGGACGCGCCGACCGTCCCGGGCATCCGCTGCTGTGGGGGACGACGGCGGCGTTCCTGGATCAGTTCAACCTGAAAAACCTTGAAGACCTGCCCGCCGAGCAGGAACTGCGCGCGAGCGGTCTGCTTGACGGACGCGCGGCGCTGGCGATTGTTTCCGAGCGCGCCGAAGCCGAAAAAACCGACGCCGAAAACGCTCTCGCCGCCGAGGAGTCTGACGAGGAGAGCGAGGAGTCCGTCGACACCGCCGCCGTTGTCGCGTCCCTTAATGAGTCTATTAATAAGACGGACGAGACAGACGACACCGACGCCGTCACGGGCAATGAAGACGACACCTTTATTGTCAACAACGACGGCGCCGTCAATGTCAATGTTAATGTTGACAACGATGACAACAACGACGACAACGCCGCCGCTGTCACCGTCTCCGCGTCCCTTAACGAGGAAAAAGTCGGCGCCGTCACCGAGACCCCCGACACAAACGATGCCGCCGACACCGACGAGCAAAATGATAACGAGGAACTCGCCAAAACCCTCGCCCGCGCCCTCCTGCGCGGTAAACATCCGGACAAGTAAAAGTCCGATGCCCGAAGAGGCTCCGCCGGCACTGGAACTTCGCCGCATCAGCAAGCGATATCCGAACATTCAAGCCGTGCGCGAATTCTCGCTGTCGCTGCGCGGCGGCGAAACGCTCTGCCTCCTCGGACCCTCGGGCTGCGGCAAAACCACCGTGCTGCGACTCGCCGCAGGACTGGAACACCTGGACGCCGGGCAAATCTTCCTCAACGGGCACGAAGTCTCGCGCCGCCAGTACAGCCTGCCGCCCGAAAGCCGCAGAGTCGGACTCGTCGTGCAGGACTTCGCGCTCTTTCCGCACCTCACCCTCGGCGGCAATGTCGGCTTCGGTCTGCGCGGACTGCCCCGCGCCGAACGCAACGACCGCATCCGCCGCGCGCTCGCCCTCGTCAATATGGCGCACCGCGTCAACGACCTGCCGCATAACCTCTCCGGCGGCGAACAACAGCGCATCGCCCTCGCCCGCGCGCTCGCGCCCGCGCCGAAAATACTGCTGCTGGACGAGCCGTTCTCCGCGCTTGATATCGGACTGCGCCGCGAACTCCGCGACCAGACACTGCACCTGCTGAAAATCGGCGCGTCCTCAAGTCTGCTCGTCACGCACGAACCCGAAGAAGCAATGTTCATGGCAGACCGCATCGCCCTCATGCGCGCAGGACAACTGGAACAAATCGGCTCGCCCGAAGACCTCTACTTCAGGCCGAAAAACGCGTTCGTCGCCGGCTTCCTCGGCGAAGTCAATCAACTGCCCGGCACCGTGCGCGGACAGCAGATAGAAACCGCCATCGGACACTTCCCGCTCGGCGACGACACCGCCGAGGGCGAGAAGGTCATTGTCCTCGTGCGCTCGGAAGGGCTCACGCTCGCGCCGCCCGACACCGCCAAACCCGGCGCCGTCGCCGCGACCGTCATGGAGGCGCGCTCCCTCGGACGCACCACCTTCATTCACCTCAACCTGCAGATCAGCGGCGCGCCCGCCCTGCACCTGCACGCCCGCGTGCCGGGATTCAGCGCGCCGAAGGTCGGCGAACGGCTTGTCCTCGCGGCGGATCACAGGCGCAGTTTCGTCTTTCCCGCCTCGCAGAGCGGCGACATCAAGCCGCTCCCCGACCTGCAGAGCCTGGAAGAGCGCATTCCGGGCGTCCCGCCGGCCCCGCCGCCCGACCTTGAAGAAAATCCCGCCGGAGTCTAAACTGGTACGCGTCCCCTTCAACGGCAGAAAGTGAATCCCATGACACTCACACCGCTTCCCGCTCCCGCGCTCATCGGCAGTTTCAGCATCTGGCACTGGCTCATCGTTCTTGTGGTCGTCGTTCTGCTGTTCGGCGGCAAAGGCAAGGTTTCCTCAATCATGAAAGATGTCGGAATCGGCGTCAATCAGTTCCGCAAGGGCCTCAAAGAAGGCGGCGACGAAGAAGCCAAGGCGCAAATCAAAGACGACTCCGCCGATGCCGACAAGTCCTGAGCCGCGCCGGAGACAGGGCAATGCCCAGCATCGGATGGTCGGAAATGCTGCTCATCGTGGTGGTTCTGCTGCTCGTGGTCGGGCCGAAAGAACTGCCGCGAATGCTCAGAACAGTCTCGCGCTATGTGCGGCAGGCGCGGAAACTCGCGAATGAATTTCGCTCAACGCTCGAGGCGGCGGTCTACGACGACGAGGTCAAGGACATTCAGGAAGAGTTGAAGCAGCAGTCGGCGCAGTTGAATCGTTCGTTTACGGAGGCGCATCCCGAGGTCGCGGGCAACCGCATCGGGGCGTCTGCTAAAGGGACGCATAATCCTGCGACGCTTTCGCCTCCTGTGAATCCGAAGGCGGCGGGCGCGGCGCCGATGCCGGAGATTGACAGCGACGGCGGCGGCGTCAATGTCAAAGGAGACAGCAAGACCGCCGCCGTTGCGGGCAATGAAGGCGACACCGTTATTGTCAGTAATGACGACAACAACGGCGACGCCGTCAATGTCAAAGGAGACAGCAACACCGCCGCCGTCACGGGCAATAAAGGCAATGACAATAACGGCGCCGTTAATGTCAACGCCGACGCTGTTAAGGTCAAAGGGGACAACAACGGCGGCGGCGTTAATGTTAATGTCAACGACGACAACAACGGCGGCGCCGTCAATGTCAATGTTAATCAGGCGCCGTCAACTTAGCCCCCTCGCCCGAATATGACCCTCTCCACTCCCGACATACCCGAAGACGACGAGCCGCAAAGCATCCTCGCGCACCTCGTTGAACTCCGTCAGCGGCTCATGTGGTGCTGCCTCATCCTGCTCACATGCTTCGTCGCCGCCTTCTTCTTCGCCTCGCACCTCTACAACTTCCTCGCGCACCCGCTCGCCGAAATCCTCCTGGAACGACAGACCGACGGCGGCCAGAACCCCCGCATGATCTTCACAAGCCTCACCGAACCCTTCTTCGCTCATGTGAAAGTCGCCTTCTTCTTCGCGCTCTTCGTCTCTACGCCCGTCATCCTCACGCAAATCTGGCTCTTCATCGCGCCGGGACTCTATCGCAAAGAACGCAAAGCCGTCGCGCCCTTCCTCATCGCGTCGCCGCTGCTGTTTCTGCTCGGCGCATGGCTCGTCTGGCAACTTATCCTGCCGCTCGCATGGCGCTTCTTTCTCCAGTTTGAAAACCCCGGCGGCGCCGGCACCCTCCCCATTGAACTGGAGGCGAAAGTCGGCGAATACCTCACCCTCACCATGCAACTCATCTTCGCGTTCGGACTCGCCTTCCAACTGCCCGTGCTGATGACACTGCTCGTGCGCGCCGGCATCCTCACCGCCGACGCCCTCGCCGAACGCCGGCGCTGGGCGATACTCGGCGCCTTCGTCTTCGCCGCCGTCTTCACGCCGCCGGACCCCGTGAGCCAGTTGTCGCTCGCCGTGCCGCTCGTGCTGCTCTACGAAATATCCATTCGGGCGGCGCGATACATTGAACGCAGGCACTCCCGGAACCAGACCTGAGACGCCGAAAGTCCCGCACAAAAATATGCTCGACCTGCGCCTGATCCGCGGCGACCCCGCCAGACTGGACGCCGCCCTCGCGCGGCGCGGACTGGAACCCGCGTCCGCTGAAATCCTCGCCCTTGACGAAAAACGGCGGCGCCTCCTCTCACAGGCGCAGGAGGCTCAGGCCGAGCGCAACCGCCTCTCAAAAGAAATCGGACAACTCCGCGCGCAGGGCAAAGACACCGCCGACGCCTCCGAAAAAGTCGTGGCGCTGCGCGCGGCAGGGTCGCGCCTTGAAGGCGAAGCGCAGGAAATCAGCGACAAACTCCGGCAACTGCTGGAAGTCGTTCCCAACTTTCCCGACGACGAAGTGCCCGACGGCGCAAACGAAGACGACAACCGGCTTGAAACCACCTGGGGCGAACAGCCGCAGTTCGCTTTCGCTCCGCGCGAACACTGGGACATCGGGCAGACCCTCGGCGCAATGGACTTTGATCGCGCGACGCATCTCTCGGGCGCGCGCTTCGTCGTGCTGCACCGCGACCTCGCGCGTCTGCATCGCGCGCTCGCGCAGTATATGCTTGATATTCACACCGCCGAGCATGGATATGACGAGGTGCAGGTGCCGCATCTTGTTCGCGGCGAGGCGATCTACGGCACCGGACAACTGCCGAAATTCGCCGAAGACCTCTTTCAGACCACCGACGGACGCTGGCTTATCCCGACCGCCGAGGTGTCGCTCTCGTATCTCTACGCCGCCGACCTGCTCGACGAAGACAGCCTGCCCCTGCGGCTGACGGCGGCGACGGCGTGCTATCGCTCCGAAGCGGGCGCGGCGGGACGCGACACGCGCGGAATGTTGCGACAGCATCAGTTTGACAAGGTTGAACTGGTTTCAGTCACGGCTCCCGACGAGAGCGCGGACGAACTGGAGAGAATGCGTCAGTGCGCCGAGACCGTTCTGCAACGGCTCGCCCTGCCCTACCGTGTCGTGACGCTCTGCACGGGCGACATGGGTTTCGCCGCCGCCCGCACCTACGACCTGGAAGTCTGGCTGCCCGGGCAGGGTCGCTATCGGGAGATTTCCAGTTGTTCCAACTGTCGCGATTTTCAGGCGCGGCGGATGGGCGCGAAGTATCGGCCGCGCGCGCCGAAGTCAAAGCCCGATTTCGTTCACACTCTCAACGGTTCGGGGGTCGCGGTCGGGCGCGCGCTGATCGCTGTCCTTGAGAACCGGCAGCAGGGCGACGGGAGCGTCGTCGTGCCGGAGGTTCTGCGTCCGTATATGAACGGGCGCGAAGTCATCACGCCCGCCGAAAAATGACGCGAGAAACAACAGCCGCTTCGCGTCCGTTCGCCGGCACTGTCGCTGCCGCCGTTTGCGCCGTTGCGCTTGTTGCTCCGCTCGCCGCGTGTTCTGATCCCGAGCGCGTGCGGCGCACAATAGAGCAGTCAAGCGCGCCCGAATCCCGCGACACCGCGACCGTCGCCGAAGAAACGCTTCCCGGCTCCGGACTCGTCGGCGCCGAAGCGCAGGACGGACGCGCGCAGTCGGGCGCCCTCACCGTGCCGGCGGTCTATGTCGTGCGCGCCGGCGACACCCTCTTCGCCGTCGCCCTCAGATACGGACTGCCGATGCGCTCAATCATCGCGCTCAACGCGATGCGTCCGCCGTATCATTTGCGGCAGGGGGAGGAACTCGCGCTTCCGCAGCAGCGCGTGCATGTGGTCGTGGCGGGCGACTCGCTCTACGGAATTTCGCGGCAGTACGGCACCGACCTCGCGAGTCTGTCGCGGCTCAATCAATTGTCGCCGCCCTACGGGATACAGACCGGGCAGCGGCTTCTCATTCCGAGCCGCTACGGCGCCGAGGTTGCGGCGGAAGAGAGCGACTCATTTCAGCCCGCCGCGGTCAGCGAGGATACTTTGTCGGACGATGAGACGGACAATAGCGCCGCCGTCGCTGTTGTTGATGTTTCCGATGTTGATATTGACGCCGACGGTGACGGCAGCGCCGGCGCTGTCACGGTTGCGGCGGAGGAAGAAGAGACGGAGGACGCGCCGCCGCTGTCAGTTGTGAGCGGGGAGCCGCCGCCGCGCGAGGGTCCGGGTTTTTTGTGGCCCTTGCATGGTGATGCTCGTCTGCTTGAGCGTTTCGGGCCGCAGTCCGGGGGGCGGCATAATGACGGGTTGAATCTTGCCAGTGATGAGGGCAGCGACATTCTTGCCGCCGAGAATGGTGTTGTCGCGTATGTCGGGGATGAGTTGATTGGTTTCGGGCAGTTGATGCTGATCAGGCACAGTGACGGGTGGGTTACGGCGTATGCTCATGCTCAGGGGTTCAGTGTCGGGCAGGGTGAGGTTGTGCGGCGCGGGCAGATTATCGGGAAGGTTGGCAGTACGGGGGGGGTTGCGGAGCCGCAGTTGCATTTTGAGTTGCGGCGCAAGACCCGCGCGATAGACCCGCTCACCCTTTTGGAGCGGCAGTCTTAACTAACCCGCCCCCCGAAGAGCCACCTTTGGCATTAGTGGGAGTCTGACTAAGACATTCACAACAGCCGCTCAAGCGAGCGATGCCCACTAATGCCCGCAGGCGCTGCCTGCAAAAATTAAATTAAAAAGAAATTAATTTATTTAATTAGACACCATTAATAGTCAATTAATAAGAAAGCAATTTACTTAATTGACCCCTTAAATAGTCTATTTAATTTTAATTTTTTTTGCGGGCTAGCCCGCACCCATCAGTTGGTGCGGTTCGCTTGAGCCGACACCTTAAGAGTCTAAAGTCCACGCCCACTAATGCCAAAGAGCGCACTTCGTCTGTTAATTGCCGGTCGCCTCGTCCAACTGAGTGCGCGAAAAACGCATCAGACGAACCATCGGAATCGCCAGACCAATAGACGACCAGGTGCCGATAATCACACCAAAAATCAAACCCGCCGCCAAACCACGCACCAATGGCCCCGCAAAAAAGAACAATATCAACACCGCCAGCAAAGTCGTCAGACTCGTCAGCAGCGAACGCGACAATGTGCGGTTCGGCGCCTCGTCCATAGCATGAGCCGCCTCATGTTTGCGATCACGCCGCAAAATCTCGCGCACACGATCAAAAATCACCACCGTGTCATTAATAGAATAACCCGCAATCGCCAGAATCGCCGCCAGAGTCGTCAGGTTGAACTCAATCCCCGTCCAGGCGTAAAAGCCCAGCGTCAAAACAACATCGTGAATCAAAGTCAAAAACGCCGACAGCGCGAACTGCCACTCAAAACGAAACCACACATAAACCGCTATCGCCAGAAGCGAAAGCACCGTCGCAATCAACCCCGCGCGGCGCAACTCGCCGCCAACCTTCGGACCCACAAACTCCGTGCGCCGAAACTCATACGCGTCAGCCGGCAAACCCTCCTTGATACGCGTGATCTCCTCCAGAGCAAGCGCGCGCAGATCAGCGCCCTCCGCCGTCGGCAAGGGCAGATTCACCAGAGCCTCCTCAGGACCGCCGAACTCCTGAATAATGCCGCCAGGCACAAGCGCGTCCATCTGATCACGCAGAAGGTCTATGTCCAGCGTGCCCGAAGTCGCGCGCAACTCCAATTGCACACCGCCGCGAAAATCCACACCAAGATTAAGACCTCGCCAGAACAACCCCATCGCCGCAACCAGCACCAGAACCACCGACAGCATCAGCGTGCGACGCCACCAGCGAAAAATATGCAGGCCGGGATCCAGCGGCATATGACGAACAAGCGCGATCATGACACCGCCTCCGCCTCGCGCGCGGAAAATTTCGCCGTCGCCCAGTCAGGAAGACGACCGTTGCGACCAACCCACCAGACCGTCAGACCGCGCGTGAGAACAAGCGCGCTGAAAACCGAGGTCACAAGTCCAATGCTCAGCGTCACCGCGAAACCCCGCACGGGGCCCGTGCCGAAAACATAAAGCATCAGCGCCGCGGCGAAAGTCGTGAGATTGGCGTCAATAATCGTGGAAAGCGCGCGTCCGTAACTGGCGCGGAGAATGCCCTGAATGCTGCGCGTCTCGTCGGCCTCCTCGCGGATGCGTTCAAAAATGAGGACATTCGCGTCCACCGCCATGCCAAGCGTGAGAATAATGCCCGCAATGCCGGGCAAGGTCAGAGTCGCCTGAAGAGCGGAGAGCAGTCCGAGAAGCAAAACCAGATTGGCAAGCAAAGCCAGATCAGCAAAAATGCCGAACACCCCGTACAACAGCACCATCGCCACCATCACAACTACAAGCGCGAAAATAGACGCGATGGTGCCAGCCCGCACAGAGTCGGCGCCAAGGCCGGGGCCGACAGAACGCTCCTCAATAATGGCAAGAGGCGCGGGCAAGGCTCCGGCGCGAAGCAGCAAGGCGAGATCCTGCGACTCCTCGGTGGTGAAGCGTCCGGAGATGATGCCGCGCCCGCCCGTGATCGGCTCCTGAATGACGGGCGCGGTGATGACAACGCCGTCAAGAACAACAGCGAAGGGCTGTCCGACATTCTCGGTCGTGACCTCGCCGAAGCGGCGGCCGCCCGCGTTGTCAAAAGAAAAGGCGACGACGGGCTGTCCGTCCTGGAAGGTCGCCTGCGCGTTGGTGAGGCGCTCGCCCGACACAAAAACACGCCGAGACACATCAACCGCGCCGCCTTCGCGGTGCGCGGTCCTGACAAAGCCGGGGGCGGCGCTTTCCTCGCCGCCGCTCTGGTCGGTGAGATGAAAAGTGAGGCGCGCGGTTCTGCCAAGCAACTCTTTGACGCGCTCGGGGTCGCGCAGTCCCGGTATCTGAACAAGCACGCGCTCCTCGCCCTGAAGTCTGACTGTAGGCTCGCGGGTGCCGGTCTCGTCAAGGCGGCGGCGGACGATTTCCAGCGCCTGACGCAGAATGCGGCGGCGCTCCTCGGTGAGGGCAAGGTCGCTGAAACGGACTTCCAGATTTGAGCCGCTCGCGGAAACAACAAATTCGCCCGCCGCGACCTCGGCAATCGCGGCACGGACAGCCTCAGGGTCGGCGTCGGCGCCGAGAGCAATGACAACGGCGTCGTCAACGACATCAAGGGTTGAGTATGCGAGTTCATCGCGGCGCAGAACAATGCGAATGTCGGCGAGGAGGGTCTCAAGTCTCTCGCGGATGACAGGATCAAAGTCCACCTCAAGGAGCAGGTGCGAACCGCCGCGGAGATCAAGTCCGAGCGAGACGGCGCGATTGGGCAGCCACTGCGGCCACGCGTCGCGCAAATTCTGCGGGACAATGTTCGGCGCCGCCATCGCGACTCCCCACACCACGACGGCAAGGGCGATGACGGCTCGCCAGTTCAGCGAAGGAAACGACATTGCAGACAAATTCTAACGGCGCGGAGGCGTGACACGAGCAGCCGCCTGCGCCTCAACCTGGGTGAGGTTCGCGGCAATCGTAGAGCGCGAGACCTTGACCTCGACGTCCTCGCTGATTTCAACTTTCACGGTTTCGGACTCGTCGTCCACATGGGTGACTTTGCCGTGGAGTCCGCCGCCGGTGATGATTTTGTCGCCGCGCTTGAGGTTCTGCGTCATCGCTCTGTGCTCCTTGGCGCGCTTCATCTGCGGACGGATAAGCAAAAACCAGAAGACAACAAATATCAGAATGAGCGGGAAAAGTTGCGCGATGATGTCGCCTCCGCCGGGCGCGGGCGCCTGGGCGCGCGCGGGCGCGGCAAGGGCGGCAGAAACAATGACGGCAGCCGTCAGAAAGCGAAAGAGTGCCAGCACGGGTTGATCTCCGATTCGGGGAGTGGACAGGGGGCGGGGGTTTGGTTCGTTTTATGAGAGTCAAGGTATCAGAATCGCCGCTTTATGGCAAGGCGCGCGCCGACTTGTCGCCACACGGCAAGGGCGATACCCTGAATAAATGGACGACAAAACCACAGAATTCCTCAGGCGTATCGCCGAAGCCCTGGAACGAATGGCGCCGCGCTCGCGGCTCGGCGACCCGCTGCCCGAAGGCGAAAACTGCTTCCTCTGGCAGGGACACGAGCGGCGGCTCGCGCCGATTCACTCGGCGGCGCTGCCCCTGTCGCTCTTTTGCGGGGTTGAAGAGCAGAAGCGGCGTCTGCGTGAAAACAGCGAGTATTTCGCGCGCGGGCTGGCGGCGCATCATGTGCTGCTGTGGGGGGCGCGGGGGAGCGGGAAGTCGTCGCTGGTGCGGGCGGCGCACGCGGATGTCGCGGGGCGACATTCGGCGCTGAATCTGGTCGGGATTTCGCAGGAAGACCTGCATGGTCTGCCGCTGCTGCTGAACCGTCTGCGCGACGAGCCGCGGCGGCGTTTTATTCTGTTTTGCGATGATCTTTCGTTTCTGCCCGGAGATGACGGCTATCGCGCGCTGAAAATTATTCTGGACGGGGGACTGGGGGAGGTGTCGGAGAATTGTCTTTTTTACGCGACAAGCAACCGGCGGCATCTGCTGCCGCGCGAGGCGAGCGAGAACGAGCGCGGCACGGCGCTGCGTCCGGAGGAGACGGTTGAGGATCATGTGAGCCTGTCGGACAGATTCGGGCTGTCGCTCGGGTTTCATCCGATAGACGAGGACACCTATCTGGCGATCGTTGACGCCTATCTGCGGCATTTCGGGCTTGTCGTTGATTCGCCGTCTATTAATGACGAGGCGGCTCTTTATGCGCGCGAGCGCGGGGGGCGTTCGGGACGGGCGGCATGGCAGTTTATCCGCGACTACGCGGCGCGGACACACCAATCTCTCAAGTCTCCCTGATTAAAGAAAATAATTTATTTAATTGACACCATTATTTGTCAATTAATAAGAAAACAATTTATTTAATTTGACCCCCTTAAATAGTCCAATTGCTTTTTAATTTATTTTTTTTGCGGGCTAGCCCGCACCCATCTGCCGGCATCGCCCGCTTGAGCCAACACCGTGAATGTCTTAGTCAAACTCCCACTAATGCCAGAGGCT
>JALCBB010000079.1 GCA_028066985.1 Alphaproteobacteria bacterium | reverse complement strand
GAGCGATGCCAGCAGATGGGTGCGGGCTAGCCCGCAAAAAAAATTAAATTAAGAATTGATGGACTATTTAAGGGGTCAATTAAATAAATTCTTCTCTTATTAACATAGACAAATAATGGGGTCAAAAAATAATTGTTATTCATTAATAATTACTGATAGACAATTAATGTGTTAAAAAGTGATTTGTTCTGTTACTAGTTAGACAATTAATGGGGTCAATTAAATCGGCGTTCAGCCTTTGGCATTAGTGGGCGTTTGACTTAGACACTCACGGCGTTGGCTCAAGTAAGCGGCACCAACTTATGCCTGCGGGCGCCGCCCGCTTTTTGCAGGCAGCGCCTGCGGGCATCAGTGGGTGCGGTTCGCTTGAGCCAACACATTAAGAGTCTAAATTTAACTCTCACTAATGCCGAAGATCGCACTTCGTCTGTCTCCGAAAACGCGGCAGGGTCGCCGAAGCCCTTGGGTCAAATTAATTCCCTCCTTCATAGTCGTTAAGCGTGAAAAACAAAGTGTCGCCCACCTCGCACAGCGCCGGATGCCGCTTGCAAAACACAATCCCCCCGCGCCCGAAATGCAACTCCGCCGGCGCCCGCCACGGACGCTTCAAATCCCAGATATAACCCGCAAACTGACCGTCATCCACCTCCTCGCCCAACTCCGCGCGCGGCTCAAACAAGCCATCCTCAAGCGCCACGACATAATTGTCGCCCGTCTGCATCGCCATCAGACGCACCTCGCCCTCCGGCTCGGAAACCTCGTAGTCGCCGCGCAAAACCCCCATGCGCTTCAAACAGCGCCGCAGCCCCGCCGCGCCCAGATCGCGAATCCACGGAGTAATCCGCCCCGCGCCGCCCAATTCGGTGCTGACATAAATCACGCCGCCGGGAACCGCCTCGCCCGACAAAGTCGTCTCGTGCGCCCGATCTCCCACGATGCCGATCGGAACCCCGAACAACTTGAGGAAGTCCATCTGCATCGCGTCCTTTTCGGGGTCATCCATCATCCGAACCTTGCACGACGGCCAGTGATCAATGGACGAACCCGCCGAGTGCAGGTCAAAGATCACATCCGCGCGTCCGATCAGTTCGGAGCAGATGAACCACGCGATCATGTCGGACGGCGCGCCGTACTGCTTGCCGGGAAACAGACGATTCAGATTGCCCTCGCCGCCGTGATCAAGCGGAGAAGTCCGGCGTCCGGCATAAACCGCGGGCGCGTTCGCGGCGGGCAGAATAATCAGGCGTCCGCGCACATCGTCGGGCGTCAATTCGCGGAACAGGTCAAACAGGATTGCGATGCCTTCGTATTCGTCGCCGTGATTGCCGGCGATCAATAAAGCCGTCGGGCCGTCGCCGTTTTTGATTGACATGATCGGCACGGGCAGCCAGCCGTATGCCGAGCGGTGACTGGAAAACGGAATTCGCACATAGCCGTGGTGCTGTCCGTCGGCCTCGAGGTTTATCTCGCACGAGGGCGACATGCCGACTTTTTTAAACGCCATTGTTTTTCTCCTGCTTCTTGAGGTCGTCGTAGACACCGCCGAGCGCGCGCACGCCCTCGCGGATGTGATCGGGTCCGACAAAACTGAACGCCAGCCGCAGCCGATTGCGCGGATACTCGTTCGGATACGAAAGACGCCCGGAACTCACTTCAACTCCGTGTTTCCGCGCTGTCGCCGCGAGCGTGTCGCCGTCAATGCCCGACGGCAGTGTCGCCCACAGAAAATAGCCCCCCTGCGGCGGACGCACTCCGGCGTCGGGCAAAAACTCGCGCAGACTTTCGGTCATCGCGTCGCGGTGCAGACGCATCTGCGCGGCGATATCCGCGATATGTTTGGACAACTTATTGCCGCGCATCAGTTCTGTCACCATCCGCTGCGTGAACGGGTTGGAACCGCCGTCGGCTTTTTGGCGCGACATTCGCTTCACGACTTCGGGCGCGCCGATAGCCCACCCCACCCGCAGACCGGGCGCCAGAATTTTGGAAACCGTCCCCAGCGATATCACGACGCTCTCGGCGTCGTCGTCCAGCGCCTTGAGCGGCGCCACCGGCTCTCCCTCAAAACGAACGCGGCGATACGGATCGTCTTCAAGAATGACAAAGCCGAATTCGCGCGCGAGTTCCAGCATTTTGCGGCGGCGCGGAAGCGAGGTCGTGATTCCCGTCGGATTGTGAAAGTCCGGCACATCAAAGAGCAACTTCGGCACTGGTTCGCCGTTCGCGCGCAGTCTTTTGAGTTTTTCCTCCAGTTCGTCGGTGAGGAAGCCCTCGTTGTCCTGCCCGATGTCCAGGACCGGCGCCTGATGCGAGCGAATGATCTGCAGCGCCGTCATATATGTCGGACGCGTCGTAATCACGCGGTCGCCCGGCTCAACGAAAACACGCAGCGCGAGATCAAGCGCGTTCTTCGCGCCGTAAGTTATTAAAATGTTTTCGCGGGAGCAGCGCACTTCGTCCTCGGCGACGAAGCGGACGACTTCATCGCGCAGGTCGTCAATGCCCATCAAGGGACCGTATTGCAGGGTCTCCTCAACATGCGACCGCGCCGCCTCGGTTGCCTCGCGGATGACATCGGGCAGCAGCGGCGGGTAGGCAAGCCCGCTGTTGAGGACGATCGCGTCAGGCTCGTGATCGTAGATAGAGGCTCCGAGAATCTCGGCGCGGGTCGCGTATCGGTATCCGCTCATCAGAATAATATATGATATATGATTTTAGAAATCAAGCCCCGACCATCAAAAATCAA
Source organism: Alphaproteobacteria bacterium (assembly GCA_028066985.1). GTDB lineage: Bacteria > Pseudomonadota > Alphaproteobacteria > JALCBB01 > JALCBB01 > JALCBB01. The sequence continues at coordinate 6,088 of JALCBB010000079.1, read as the reverse complement.
AGATGACCCGCAACCGCCCCTCGCCGGTCGCCTGTCTGCTAGCCATACTCTTTAATTACCCGCCTTTTTGGTCGTCCATCGTTTGGACCCATAATTATCGTTTGGACCCATAATTAAAGAGAGATCACAATTTTAATTCTTTGCGGGCGGCGCCCGCGGGCATCAGTTGGCATCGCTCGCTTGAGCCAGCACCGTGATTGTCTAGGTCAAACGCCCACTAATGCCGAGGGCTGCTCTTCGTTCGTCTCCTAATTAATGCCGAATTAATGCTGAGGATCGCTATTTTTTGTCTAAATTGTCAATAAATTCAGACGATTAAATCGCTTGCATTCATAATCGTATATGATATATTATTTGTATCTTCAACCCCACAGCCCACACAACCCAATGCCCGCCACACCCGAATTCCCCGACTTCCCCAAAGAAGAATTTGAACAGCGCTACAGCCGCGCCCGCTCCCTGATGAGCGAGCATAACATTGACGCGCTCCTCGTCACCGAAAAACTCAACTACGGCTACCTCAGCGGACACCGCTCCTGCCAGAATCCGATTGACAAAATCCGCTCCTACATGCTCATCCTCCCCAAGGACAGCGACCCCACCCTCATCACCATGCCCTTTGAAGTCGCCCAGGTAGAGCAGACCACCTACATCTCCGACATCCGCACCATCGGCGGCCTCACGGGACACCCCGACTTCATCACCGACACTCTCAAATCGCTCGGCCTCCAGAACGCGCGCATCGGCGCCGAACTCGGACGCGAGCAGTACCTCGGCACCAACTACCTCGCCCTCCAGGAAATCATGAACAACCTCCCCGGCGCCGAATTTGTTGACGCCTCGCCGGTTCTTCTGAATCTGCGTGTCGTCAAATCGCCGCGCGAGATTGAGTACATCCGCCGCGCCGCGCAGATATCGGCGCAGTCGCAGAAGGAGATCTTCGCTGAGGTCCGCGCCGGCATGACCGAAAACGAGATCGCCACGAAACTCCGCACGAGACTCTTTGAGAAAGGCGCCGAGGATCTGACGCTGCTCTGCGTTGTCTCCGGCGCGACGCCTTCAACCGGAATCACGCTGCTTCCGACCGACCGCGTTGTTAAAAAGGGCGAGACGCTCGGCTTTGATGTCGGCGTCACCTACCGCGGCTACTGCTGCGACAACGCGCGAACCGCCTCCGTCGGCAAGCCCTCCGAGGAACTCGCCGAATTCTACGACTGGATGATGACGCTCCGATACGAGTGCGACTCCAAACTTCGCGTCGGCAGCGCGCCGCGCGATGTGATTGCCGTCGTTGACAAGCACCTGCAGCAGCGCGGCCTCAAAACGATGGGCGTCGGCAGGGTCGGACACGGCGTCGGCGTGGAAACCACCGAGTACCCCTCGCTTGCGGCGTTTGAGGAGGTTCCCTTTCAGAAGGGAATGGTCTTCGCGTGCAACCCGAATTTCGCCAACCATCTCGGTTTCCTCAACGCCGAGGACAACTGGGCGATCACGGACGACGAGCCTGATCTCCTCACCGATCCGATAGCGACTCCGGAACTCCTGATTGTCAGCGACTGACCCGGCTGACGAACATCCACCCACCTCAGAAGGAGGACTCAAAATGAAGAAACTCGCTACAGCCTTTGTCGGCGTTGTTTTCGCGCTTGTCTCGCTCGCGCCCGCGGCGAAGGCGCAGGAACTCACCGAGCGCGTGATGGACGACGGCATCCGCGTCGCCTTTTTCAACTTCAAGCCCTATGCTTATGTTGACGAGAGCAACGAACTTGTCGGCACTGACATTGAGTTGCTCACGGCGCTGATTGAGCAGATGGGCGGCAACATTGCGAGCACGCAGGCGATTGACTGGGGCGCGCTGATTCCGGGCGTCAAGTCCGGACGCTTTGATGTCATTGCGACGGGCATGTTCGTCACGCCGAAGCGCTGCGAGGAGGTGCGTTTTTCGCAGCCTTACTTCGGCATTAAGAATTCCTTCACGATTCTGAAGGGCAATCCGCACAATGTGACTGACTATGAGTCTGTCCGCGACCAGGGATTGAAACTCGGCATTGTTTCGGGCGCGGCGCAGGCTGGACATGCCGAACTCGCGGGCGTTCCCGCGGAGAACATTGTGCAGTTGCCTGACAATCCGTCCGGCGTGGCGGCTTTGCGCGCCGGACGCATTCATGCGTGGGCGATTTCGTCTCTCGGCACGCGCGAACTTGTGAACAATGTTCCCGAGCAGGACCTTGAGGCGACTCCGGTATTTGCTAATATCGGAGGTCAGTCGGTCGTGTCGCACGGCGCGTTCGCCTTCCGCCCGGAGGACGCCGCGTTCGTTGACAAACTTGACGGCTTGCTTGCCGACTTTGTCGGTTCTCCGGCGCACATTGCGATTATGGAGAAGTACGGTTTGAGCGCTGACGAGTTGCCGATTGCGCGCACTGAGGATCTTTGTGCGGGTTGAGGCATGTTATAACTGCGCTGTCCTTCCTCCTGTTACCGGCGCAGTTTGCCGCCTGATGGCGGAGGGGCTGTGCTGCCCGTCATTTTTGGCGTGGCGGCGCAGCCCCGTTTGTCTTATTATGGGGCGCGGGCTTAAGTTGTCGGTCGTCAATGGACGATAAAAGGAGGAAGCACAGGTGACAGGTCGTCTCACTGCAACACTCTCGGGACTCATTGCGCCCTCGCGCGCCGATGCTGACGGAACAATCAACACCTTCGCCTTTTTTAAGGAGACCATCGACCCCGCCGCCTTTTTTAAGGAGACCATCGACACCGCCGCCTTTTTTAAGGAGACAATGACCGTCGCCGTCAAAGTCGTCACCGTCGCTGTTTCCGATGACAAAAACGGCGCCGTCTTCGGCGCCCTCCTCGCAAACATATAACTATGTCCCGCCGCCTCGCCGCCGTTCTCGTTCTTCTCGGCTTTCTCGCCGGACTCGCTATCGCCACCTTCTCCGAATACCGCATTTTTCTGCCTGCTCTCCTGCGCGGAGCCGTTGTCACTGTCAAGGTCGGCGTCCTCTCAATCGCCCTCTTCTACGCGATGGCTTTCATCGCCGGCATCGGACGCCTCAACAAAAACAGAATCATCCGCTACACCGCCACCGTCTACATAGAAGTTTTTCGCGGCACTTCGCTGCTTGTGATTCTGTTCTGGCTGTTTTTCGTGCTGCCTGAATTCGGCGTTATCCTCTCGCCGCTCGCGGCCGCCGTCCTCGGCATGGGACTCAACTACGGCGCGTACGGCGCCGAAGTCGTGCGCGGCGCGATCCTCGCCGTGCCGCGCGGACAATACGAGGCCTCGCTCGCTCTCAACATGACGCCGCGCAAACAGATGCTGCGCGTTGTCCTGCCGCAGGCTGTGCTTGTGACCATTCCCGGGCTCAGCAACCTGACCATTGAACTCATCAAGGCGACGGCGCTTGTCTCCGCCGTGACGCTTGTAGACATCACCTTCGCGTCTGTTCAGCAGAATCAGATTCATCTTCGCACGATTGACATTTTTGTCATCACGCTGCTGCTTTACTACTGCCTCGCGCAGTTTGTCCGTTTCGGCGGCGGCATGCTGGAGGCGCGCGCCAGCCGCCACCTCGCAAAGGCTCGCTGACAATGGACTGGCGCTGGGACTTCACCTTTGATGTCGTGCTTCCGCAACTCTGGGCGGCGGCGGGCATCACTGTCTACGCGACTGTCGTCTCGTTTCTGCTCGCGCTCGTCGGCGGACTCGTCCTGATGACGCTCAAGGTCTCTAAAAATCCTGTTGTTTCTTTTGTCGCCGGTGAATTCATTGAGTTCATCCGTTCAACGCCGCTGCTTGTGCAGATATTTTTTCTGTTTTTTGTTCTGCCTGAATTCGGTATTACCCTGCCGCCGCTCACGACCGGGATTCTCGCTATCGCGCTTTACAACTCTTCTCTCTGCGCCGAAGTTTACCGCGCCGGACTCCTCGCCATTCCGCGCGGACAATACGAGGCCGCTGTCGCGCTTAATATGTCGCCGCGCCATGCGTTTCGGCGTGTTATCATGCCGCAGTCGCTGCCGCCGATAGTGCCGGCGCTTGGAAACTATCTCATCGCCATTTTCAAGGAGACGCCTTTGTTGTCGTTTGTCGCGGTCGGCGAGATCATGCATGCGTCCAAACTTATCGGCTCCGAGTATTACAGGTTCACGGAGGCGATCACGATCGCCGGAATCTTTTTTCTTGTGATGAGTCTTGTCTCCGCGCAACTTGTCCGCGCCGTGGAGCAGTATGTCAACAGGAGTATCCTCCATTGAGCGACCGCGATCCGAAGGTGCGATTTGAGAAGGTCACCAAGACCTACGGCACGCTGCAGGTGCTTGACAGCCTTGACTTCCACGCTGACAACGGCGAGGTCGTCACTGTCATCGGGCCGTCGGGTTCGGGCAAGACGACTGTCCTGCGCGTGCTGATGACGCTTGAGGACATTCAGAGCGGTGTCATTTACATTGACGGCGAGCCGCTTAACAAGATGAGTCGCGGCGGCCGACTTGTGCCTGCGAGCAAGGCGCATGTGCGTCGCATCCGCGCGAAGATCGGGATGGTCTTTCAGAATTTTAATCTTTTTCCGCATATGACGGCGTTGCAGAACTGTATTGAGGCGCCTGTTCACGGCAAGGGCGTCGCGAAGGGTCAGGCGACGACCGAGGCGCTGGAACTCCTTGACATGGTTGGACTTGCCGACAAGCGCGACCACTATCCGAGCCAACTTTCCGGCGGACAGCAGCAGCGTGTCGCCATTGCGCGCACTCTGGCGATGCGTCCGGAGATTCTGCTTTTTGACGAGCCGACTTCTGCGCTTGATCCTGAGATGGTGGGCGAGGTGCTTAATGTCATCCGCGATCTCGCGCGTTCGGGACGATACACGATTCTGCTTGTCACGCATCAGATGGGTTTTGCGCGCGAGGTTTCCGACCGGGTCTGTTTTTTTGACGGCGGGCGTATTCTTGAGGAGGGCGCGCCGCGTGATCTTCTTGGCGATCCGCGGAACGAGCGCACGCGGCAGTTTTTGAGCAAGGTTCTTGAGGCGCGATGACGATGACGGGCGAGACGCGCAAGATTGACCACAGCAATGTGCCGGAGCAGATTTACCGCCGCATTCGCGAGATGATTTTGCGCGGACAACTTAAGAGCGGCGAGGCGATCAAGATTGATGCTGTTGCGCGTCAGTTTGATGTCAGCGCCATTCCTGCGCGCGAGGCGATGCGCATGCTGGAGGCTGATCATCTCATTGAGATTTTGCCGCATCGCAGTCCTGTTGTTTCGGGGTTGTCGCGCGGCGAGGTTCTGGAGATTGCGGAGATCAGGCTTACTTTGGAGCCGCTTGCGCTTGCGGATTCGGTGCCGCATCTTACGGAGAAGGCGCTGCGTTCGAGCGGCGACATTTTGCAGAAGTATCAGGTCAGCACGGATGTCTGGGAGCAGATTGAACTGAACCGGCAGTTTCATCTGACTTTGTACGAGGAGTGCGGCAAGGGGCGTCTGATGAAGATCATTGAGAGTCAGTATGACGGCATGACGCGCTGCGCGCAGTTCATGGTCATTCGTGCTGATGGCGAGGAGAGCAAGAGTTTGCGGGAGCATCGCGCGATTTTGGAGGCGTGTCGGGCGCGTGATGTTGGTGTTGCTGTGGAGCGTTTACGGACGCATCTTGAGGCGTCTATTGAGCGTTTGCGGCGGGAGTTCGCGGACGGGGAGGGGCGTCGGGGAGAGAGGACTTGAACCTCCGGCCCCCACGTCCCGAACGTGGTGCTCTACCTGGCTGAGCTACTCCCCGAGGCTGGGATACAATAACAAAGTCTCCGCATCCTTGCAAACACCGAAAAAAGCCCCCCCCGTAGAGAGGCCCTTGGCATTAGTGGGACTTTGACTAAGACATTCACGATAGTGGCTCAAGCGAACTGTACCAACTAATGGGTGCGGGCTAGCCCGCAAAAAAATTAAAAATTAAATGGACTATTTAAGGGGTCAATTAAATCGGCGTGCGGCTTCTGGCATTAGTGAGCGTTTGACTAAGACATTCACGATGTTGGCTCAAGCGAGCGATGCCAGCAGATGGGTGCGGGCTAGCCCGCAAAAAAAATT
>JALCBB010000078.1 GCA_028066985.1 Alphaproteobacteria bacterium | reverse complement strand
TTGGCTCAAGCGAAAGCACGCCAACTAATGGGTGCGGGCTAGCCCGCAAAAAAATTAAAATTAATTGACTTGTTAATGAATGGACGACAATAACGGTGTCAATTAAATAAATTGCTTTTCATTAATTAAATAATAGACAATTAATGTGTTAAAAAGAGATTTATTCTGTTAATATTAATAGACAATTAATGGGGTCAATTAAATAAAGTGTTTTCTTAATTACTGTTAGACAATTAATGTAATGATAATTTTAATTTAATTCTTCTGTTCGCTGCAGGCGGCGAGGCGGGCTTCAAGCAAAGCAATTTTCGCGCGTATCTCGTCGCGCGCCGCCTCGTCATCACCCTTCACATCCTCCAGATCCTCCCGCGCATTCCGCAACAACTGCCCGATCTCCGCCGCATCCATCTCCCCCACCGGCTCCGCCTCCTGCACCAGCAAGGTCAGCCGCCCCTCCCCCGCCTCGGCGAATCCCCCCGTCACAAACCACACCTCCGGCGCCTCATCCGGCGGAAGCCCCCCCGCCGCCTCGCGCCACGCCCGCACCACCCCCGGCCGCAACGACGAGATCAACGCCGCATGTCCGGCAAGCACCCCGAAGTCGCCCTCCGACCCCGGCACGATGACGAGTCCGTAGTCCCCGCTCGCCGCCAGAGCCTCCGGCGTCGCCAGTTCAAACCGAAACCGCCCCGACTCCGGAGCCGCCGCCGTCTCTTCGCTCGCCATCACCCTGCCGCCTCCGCCGCGATTTTCGCGGCTTTCTGCATCGCCTGATCGATAGTCCCGACCATGTAGAACGCCGGCTCCGGAAGGTGATCGTACTCGCCTTCCACGAGTCCTTTGAATCCGCGCACGGTGTCTTCGAGCGCGACCTGCACGCCGGGCGATCCTGTGAAGACTTCCGCGACATCAAACGGCTGCGACAGGAAGCGCTGAATTTTCCGCGCCCGCGCGACCGTCAGTTTGTCCTCCTCGGAGAGTTCGTCAAGCCCGAGAATGGCGATGATGTCCTGCAGTTGTTTGTACTGCTGCAGCGTCTCCTGCACGCGCCGCGCGACGGAGTAATGCTCCTCGCCGACAACCCCCGGCTCAAGTATGCGGCTTGTGGAATCCAGCGGATCCACGGCGGGATAAATCCCCAGTTCCGCGATCTGCCGCGACAAAACTGTCGTCGCGTCCAGGTGCGCGAAACTTGTGGCGGGCGCCGGATCGGTGAGGTCGTCGGCGGGAACATAGATCGCCTGCACTGATGTGATTGACCCTTTGCGCGTTGTGGTAATCCGCTCCTGCAGTGTTCCCATGTCTGTAGCGAGCGTCGGCTGATACCCGACGGCGGCGGGGATTCGTCCGAGCAGCGCCGACACTTCCGACCCTGCCTGCGTGAAGCGGAAGATGTTATCCACGAAGAACAGCACATCCTGCCCTTCTTCGTCGCGAAAGTACTCGGCGAGCGTCAGTCCGGAGAGTCCGACTCGCGCGCGCGCGCCGGGCGGCTCGTTCATCTGCCCGTAGACGAGCGCGACCTTGGAGCCGTCGCCCTTCAGGTCAATCACGCCGGATTCGATCATCTCGTGATAGAGGTCGTTGCCTTCGCGCGTCCGCTCGCCGACGCCGGCGAACACGGAGTACCCGCCGTGCGTCTTCGCCACATTGTTGATGAGTTCCTGAATCAAAACCGTTTTCCCGACGCCGGCGCCGCCGAAAAGTCCGATCTTGCCGCCCTTCGCGTAGGGAGCGAGAAGGTCGATGACCTTGATGCCGGTGACGAGAATTTCCGCTTCGGTTGACTGATCCACGAACGCGGGCGCCTCGCGGTGTATCGGAAGTGTCCGCTCGGTTTTGACGGCGCCGCGTTCGTCTATGGGTTCGCCGATGACGTTCATGATGCGTCCGAGGGTCTGCGGCCCCACCGGCACTTCAATCGGACGCCCGGTATCCCGCACTTCGGCGCCGCGCACGAGTCCTTCGGTCGCGTCCATCGCGACGGCGCGCACGGTGTGTTCGCCGAGGTGCTGCGCGACTTCCAGCACGAGGCGTTTGTCGGCGTTGCGCGTTTCCAGCGCGTTGAGAATGAGCGGCAGTTCGCCTTCAAACCAGACGTCTACGACCGGCCCCATGACCTGCGTGATGCGCCCGGCGGTGTTTGCTGTGTTCGCCATTTGAGTCTCCTTACTGGTCGTTGTTCTGGTCTGTGTTCGCGGTGTCCGTTTCGGGGAGAAGCGGATCGGTTTCGCTGGTGCCGTCAAGTTCCAGCCCGCGCGCCGAGTCGGGAATGACCGCGCGCCTGGGGGTGAAGTTGTCGCATCCGTCCTGTACTCGTGAGACTGCGCCGCCGGTTCCGGTCGCGCCGGCGAGCGAGAAGGCGTCGGTGACGCCGCCGCCCGGCACGCGCGGGTCGGCGAAGACGATGCGCTGCCCGCCGAGGCGCAGCCGTTCTATGATTGGCAGGATAGCCGCGCCGCTCGCCGAGTATTGGAGCCGTGTTTCGCTGATGATTGAGAGTTCCGTCCGCAGCGGACCGCCATGCTCGCCGTCCACGCGCCAGAAGAGGGTGGCTTCGCCGCGCTGACTTCCTGGGGGCGCCGCGGGCAGCCGGCGAGACGGCACGAAGGCGAAGTAGACCTGCCCGCCGCGTTCTTCGTCCAGATCGCATTTGAAGAAGGCGAGGGCGCGGGTGCGTTCTATGTAGTTGTCCGACCATGCCTCGGCGAAAAGTCCCGGAGTCTGCCCGTCGCGATTTTCTTCGGAGAAGGTCCAGATCGTCTGCTGCGTCCGCGCCGACGGAGACAACAGCAGCGCCGCCGCCGTTGCGATGCCCGCCGCGAGCGCGATGCGACGGATGACGCGCGCGGCGCTCATGGTTCACATTGCCTCCTTAGCGGATACGATTTCGATCAGTTCGGTGGTGACGGCGGCCTGACGCGAGCGATTGTAGACGAGTGTGAGTCGTGTGATCATTTCGCCGGCGTTGCGCGTGGCGTTGTCCATGGCGGTCATGCGGGCGCCCTGTTCGGAGGCGTTGTTCTCCAGGATGCCGCGCCAGATCTGGACGGCGAGGTTGTGCGGAAGAAGTTCGGCGAGGATTTCGTCCTGGCCCGGTTCAAATTCCGGCGCCCCGCGGCTGACGGCGGAGGCGCCTTTGGTCCCCGCGACACCTTGACCCTGCCCGATTTTTTCGGAATTTTGACTGTCGCCGTGACCGGGACTTTGACGACCGCCGTCGGCTGTCGCTCCGTTATTGTCCCCGGCGATGTTCGCGTTAGAGGGACTTTGACGGTGACGACCGCCGTCTGCTGTCGTTTCGTTGTCCCCGTCGTTTGGACTTTGACCGTCGGCGGCGGGAATGAGACGGAGGGCTTGCGGCTCCTGACTTAAAGCGGAGAGAAATTTGGAGAAATACATTGTGCAGACATCAAATTCGCCGGCTTCAAAGCGACGGGTGATGTCGGCGGCGATTTCGCGCGCGCGCGAGAACGACGGCTGCGGCCGCGTAAGATTTTCAACGACGGCGATGATGCGGTCGCCGTGCTGCATTCGCAACTGGTCGCGTCCTTTGCGACCGAGACAGTAGAAGGCGACTTCCCTGCCCTCTTCTATGAGTTGATTGGCGTCGCGGCGGGCTTCGCGGACGATGTTGGCGTTGAAGCCGCCGCAGAGGCCGCGGTCGGCGGTGCCGACGACGAGCAGGTGTCTGTCGTGTTTCCCGCTGCCGGACATTAGCGGCGGCTGACTTGGGGTGCTTGCGGCGAGTTCGGCGAGGAGATTTTCCATACGCTCGGCGTAGGGGCGGGCGGCTTGCGCCTGCTCCTGGGCACGACGCAGTTTGGCTCCGGCGACGAGTTTCATCGCCGAGGTGATTTTCTGCGTGGATCGCACACTTGCAATGCGCGCCCGCAGTTCCTTCAGCCCCGCCATGAACGACGACCTCCCCCTGGCATTGACGAAAGAATCCGACGACAACCACTCGGCATTAGTGAGCGCGGAATCAAGACTTGCCGTGACAGTCGCTCAAGCGAACCGCACCAACTGATGCCCGCGGGCGCCGCCCGCAAAAAATTAAAAATGGACAACAACGATGACGACGACGAAGGCGCCGTCATTGTTGTCATTGTCATTGTTCCTGTTGACAATGACGACGACAATGAAAGGGTCGTTGTTATCGTCGTTGTCTCTGTTGACAATGATGATGACAATGAAGGTGTCGTTGTTGTCATTGTCGTTGTTGACAATGAAGGCGCCGTCATTGCTGTCATTGTCATTGTTCCTGTTGACAATGACGACGACAATGAAGGGGTCGTTGTTGTTGTCATTGTCTTTGTTGACAGTGACAGTGAAGGTGTTGTTGTTGTCATTGTCATTGTTGACAAGTGAGGTTCAGGCGGCGAAGTTGGCGACAAACTCGTCGAGATAGGCGGCGAGTTTCTCCTGCGTGTCATCATCAATCTGCCCGGCGTCGCGGATAGCGGCGATGATCGGAGCGGCGCGCCCGCCGTCATCACGAAATGCCTCCAGCAGACGCCGCTCAAAAGCGGTGACCTGATCGGTCGGCAACTTGTCCAGATACCCGTTGACACCGGCGAAGATGACGGCGACCTGCTCTTCCACGGCGAGCGGCGCATACTGCGGCTGCTTGAGGAGTTCGGTCAGCCGCCGCCCGCGCTCAAGGAGCCGGCGCGTCGCCGCATCAAGGTCGGACGCGAATTGCGAAAACGCCTCCATCTCCCGATACTGCGCGAGTTCAAGTTTGATAGAACCGGCGACCTGCTTCATCGCCTTGACCTGCGCCGCCGACCCGACGCGCGACACCGAGATTCCGACATTGAGCGCCGGACGAATGCCGCGATAGAAGAGCGAGGTCTCCAGGAAGATCTGCCCGTCGGTGATTGAGATGACATTGGTCGGAATAAACGCCGACACATCGCCCGCCTGCGTCTCAACGACGGGCAGCGCGGTGAGCGACCCGGAGCCGTGTTCTTTGGAAAGTTTGGCGGCGCGTTCCAGGAGACGCGAGTGCAGATAGAAGACATCGCCGGGATACGCCTCGCGTCCGGGCGGACGCCGCAAGAGCAGCGACATCTGCCGGTATGCGACGGCGTGTTTGGAGAGATCGTCGTAAGCGATGACGGCGTGCATTCCGTTGTCGCGGAAGTACTCGCCCATTGTGCATCCGACATAGGGCGCGAGGAATTGGAGCGGCGCGGCGTCCGACGCGGTGGCGGAGATGACGATGGAGTACTGCAGCGCGTCGTTGTCGGCGAGCGCTTTGACGAACCTTGCGACGGACGATCGTTTCTGCCCGACCGCGACATAGATGCAGTAGAGTTTTTTGTGTTCGTCGGTGTTCTGGTTGTTGTTTTTCTGGTTGAGGAAGGTGTCGAGGATGATGGCGGTCTTGCCGGTCTGTCGGTCGCCGATGATGAGTTCGCGCTGCCCGCGTCCGATGGGGATGAGGGAGTCGATGGCTTTGAGACCGGTCTGCATCGGTTCGTGAACGGAGCGCCGCGGAATGATTCCGGGCGCTTTGACGTCGACCTGTTTTTCGGACTGATGATTGAGCGGACCTTTGCCGTCAATGGGTCTGCCGAGACCGTCAACGACGCGTCCGAGCAGTTCTTTCCCGACGGGAACGGAGACGATTTTGCCGGTACGTTTTACGGTATCGCCCTCGCGGACATCGCGGTCGTCGCCGAAGATGACGATGCCGACGTTGTCGTTTTCGAGGTTGAGCGCCATTCCGGCGAGCCCGTTGGGGAATTCGACGAGTTCCCCGGCCTGGACCTGATCGAGTCCCCAGACTCTGGCGACGCCGTCCCCGACGGAAAGCACCTGCCCGACTTCGTCCAGTTGGGCTTTAGCGTCGAAGTTCTGGAGTTGTTTTTGGAGGATATTGGAGATTTCTGCGGGTTTTGGCTGCATGGTATTTGTGGAGTTGGGGTGGTTTGGGTCGGTTGTGTAGTGCTGACATTGTGGCGCAGTGCGAGAATTTATGCAAGTGAGGGCGAATTCCGGCATTAATAGGAGACAGACGAAGAACGGCCCCTGGCATTAGCGGGAGTTTGACTAAGACATTCACGCTGCCGGCTCAAGCGAGCGATACCGGCAGACGGGTGCGGGCTAGCCCGCAAAAAAAATAAAAAATTAATTGAACTATTAATGAATGGACGACAATAAAGGTGTCAATTAAAAATCGGCGTTCAGCCTCTGGCATTAGCAAGACATTGACTAAGACAATCACGCTGCCGGCTCAAGCGAGCGATACCAGCAGATGGGTGCGGGCTAGCCCGCAAAAAAAAATTAAAATTAATTGACTTGTTAATGAATGGACGACAATAACTGGTGTCAAATTAAATAAATTGTTTTCTTAATTACTGTTAGACAATTAATGGTGCCAAATAAAATAATGGTTATTCATTAATTATTAACTGGCGGAGTCGCGGCGCGCGGGAATGCTCCGCGCGCCCCCCTTCAGCATCGCATGAACCTGATAAGTCGCCCCGCACTTAGGACAATCAACAGGCCAGCGATCCTTGTCATAAAAAGCCGTTCCGCAATTCGCGCAGACGCGCCGAAAGCCGAACCGCTTCGCCGCCTCTTCAGACAAGGACACCACCGCCATCGCCGCGCTCCTCAATCGCTCTTCTCGGAGTCGTCGCCCGACCCCTCATCCGCGCCCGCCGCGTCCGCCGCAGATTCATCCGCCGCGGATTCATCCGGCGCCGTTTCCGTCTCCGCCGGCGTCTCGGACTCCGGCGCCGTTTCTGCCGCCGTCTCCGTCGCCGCGCCGCCTTCACCGCCGCCTTCGCCGTCATCCTGCATCGCCATCAACTGACTCCGCCCGCGGGCGCCGAGGATTTCGCCGAGTTGCGCGCCCGACTCCGCCGATCCGTACTCGGCGATCGCCTCCTCTTCTTCTTCGGCGCGCAACTGCTTGATAGAGAGCGACAGCCGCCGGTCCTTGCGATCCACCGACACGACCTTGGCGTCAATGCGCTCGCCGGGCGCGAACCGCGACAACTGCTGCTCGTCGCGCGACCGCGACAACTCGCCGCGCCGAATAAATCCGGGCGCTTTGCTGTCGCCGACTTCAACCTCGAGGCCGTTTTTCGTCACCTGCTTCACGGTACAGGTCACGGCGACGCCGGCCTCGTATCCTTCGAGCGGATCGGCGAGGGTCTGCTTGATGCCGAGGGCGATGCGGCGCCGCTCAACATCAATGCTGAGCACTTTCGCGGAGACCTCCTGCCCTTTGTGATACTCCTTGATTGCGGCCTCGCCGGACTGCTCCCAACTGAGGTCGGCGAGATGCACCATTCCGTCGAGGTCGGCGTTGAGTTCAACGAAGAGCCCGAAGGTCGTGATGTTTTTGATCTTGCCGCGGATTTCGGTGCCTTCGGGGGAGGTTTCTTTGAAGAGCGCCCACGGGTTCGGCGTTGTCTGTTTCATACCGAGCGAGATGCGGCGACGCTTCTCGTCGATATCCAGGACGACGACCTCAACCTCCTGCGAGATTGAGACCATTTTTTTCGGATGCACATTGCGCTGTCCCCAGCTCATTTCGGAGACATGCACGAGTCCTTCAATCCCCGGCTCAAGTTGCACGAAGGCGCCGTAGTCGGTGATGTTGGAGACGCGCCCGTGAAAGCGTCCTTCCACGGGAAAGCGTTCTTTGACGCCGCGCCACGGGTCGGCTTCCAGTTGTTTCATCCCGAGGCTGATGCGTTTCGTTTCGCGGTTGAAGCGGGTGACCTGAACGGTGACTTCCTGCCCGACCGAGAGTTTTTCGGACGGATGATTCACGCGCTGCCACGCGATATCGGTGACATGCAGCAGCCCGTCGACTCCGCCGAGGTCTACGAAGGCGCCGTACTCGGTGAGATTTTTGACGACGCCTGTGAAGACTTCGCCTTCTTTGATTCGCTTCATGGTTTCGGCGAATTTTTCGGCGCGGGCTTCTTCCATGACGGCGCGGCGCGAGACGACCATGTTGCCGCGGGCGCGGTCCATTTTGAGGATTTTGAACTGGAGGGGCGTATCCATGAGGTGCTGGACGTCGCTGCGGGGTCTGAGGTCCACCTGGCTTGCGGGCAGGAAGGCGACGGCGCCGCCGAGGTCCACGACATATCCGCCGCGGACGCGGTTGAAGATTCTGCCGTTGACGGGTTCGCCGAGGTCGAAGAATTTGAAGAGTCTGCCCCATGCTTCTTCGCGCCGGGCTTTGTCGCGCGAGAGGACGATGACGCCGTCGCGGCTTTCGAGGTGCTCCAGGTAAACCTCTACGGTGTCGCCGGCGCTGAGTTCGTTGAGTTCGTGTGCGCGTGCGAATTCGGCGGCGGGGATGCGTCCTTCGGATTTGAGTCCGACGTCGACGACGACGTAGTCGCCGTCGAAGTCTGTGATGGTGCCGCGGAGCACGGAGCCTTCGAGCGACTGTTCGGGCAGGTGTGATTCGAGGAGCGCGGCGAAGCTTTCCGGGTCTGTGTTTTGCGGCTCTGCGGGGCTGGAGTTGACCATTGTGGGCGGGGTTGGAGGGGTTTGTATCGGTTTTTTGCCGAGGGGTTTTGACCTTTGTGGTCTTTGGGGTGACGAAGGGCCTCCGCCCCGGGGTTCCCTTTTGACCTTTGTGGTCTTGTGGGCGGAGGCCTGACTTCGCGTGGGGGGAGGAGGTTATCTGAGCAGTGCGCTGTGCGGATCTGCTGAGACGAGCGACCCCCTGGGGATATTGTAGGGATTTTCTGTGATTTTGCAAGTATTAATTTTGGCTGTATTTGTGGGATTGGGGTCGGGCTTGGTTCGGGGGCTATGGTGACGGCGCCGAAATTTTGGACATTAATAGGGGCAATTAGGAGACATACGAAGGTCAGCCTCTGGCATTAGTGGGAGTTAGACATAGACAGTCACGCTGCTGGCTCAAGCGAGCGATGCCGGCAGACGGGTGCGGGCTAGCCCGCAAAAAAA
>JALCBB010000077.1 GCA_028066985.1 Alphaproteobacteria bacterium | reverse complement strand
TTTTTGCAGGCAGCGCCTGCGGGCATCAGTTGGTGCGGTTCGCTTGAGCGGCTGTTGTGAATGTCTTAGTCAAACTCCCACTAATGCCAAAGACCGTGCTTCGTTGTCTCCTAATTAATGCCAGGGGCGATTCGTCGTTGTCCCTTAATTGATCTTTGCCGCAAGAGCCTCGGTCTGCTCTATCTCAGCCTCCACACGCGCTAAACGCGCGCGGCGCTCCTCAACCACACGCGCCGGCGCGCGCGACAAAAATTCCCCGTCGCCCAATCGCGTCCGCAAAGCCTCCGCCTCCTTCCCCAACTCCCGCAACACTCCCCCCAAACGCGCGCGCTCCGCATCTAAGTCCACGCTGTCTCCTAAATGCAAATGCACCACCACTCCAGACTGCGACCACGAAATCACGCCTCCCGCGGCGCCGTCGCTGTCACCGTCGCTGTCGCCGTCACCGTCGGCGGCGGAAGCCGGCACCATCTCGCTCAAACCCGCAAGCCGCAACAGTCCGCCGTCATCAAAACCTTCACGCTCCGGCGCGCCCAAACCCAGACTCAACCCTAAACGCTCGCCCGCCCCCACTCGCAACTCCGCCCGGCGCGCCCGAACCGCAACCACTAAATCCATATACCAGCCAAGCGACCGCGAACGCTCCTCCAGAACTCCGAGAACCGAATCATCCAGCAAAGCAGGAAGCGAACACTCCGCCAAAACCCCCTCCGAACCGTCCGTGAAAGCACGCCATATCTCCTCCGTGATATACGGCGCTATCGGATGCAACGCACGCAAACACCGATCCAGAACATACGCCATCGTCGCCCGCGTCTCCACGGCGACAGCGCTGTCGTCACCGTCGCCGTCACCGCCGCCGAGCGCGGACTTCGCCAGTTCCAGATACCAGTCGCAAAACTCATGCCATATCAGAAAATGCAGGCGCGACGCCGCCTCGTCCAGGCGATACCCCGCATAGTCGCGCTCCAAAGCCCGCAATAAACGCTCGACACGAACCACTATCCACGCGTTGTGCGCCGCCAGACCCGCGCGCGCGTCAGGCGCGAAGTCCGCAAGACACGAACGCCGCGCGCCGCGCAGCCACGCGAAACGCGCGCCGTTCCATAACTTCGTCGTGAAGTTGCGATAGCCCTCGGTGCGGCGCGGGTCCAGATTCACATCGCGTCCCGGCACCGCCAGACTCGCCAGCGTGAAACGCACCGCGTCGGCGCCGTAACGCGAGGTCAACTCCAGCGGCTCAATCACATTGCCGCGCGTCTTGGACATCTTGCGTCCCTGCGCGTCGCGGACGAGGGCGTGAATGTAGATGTCGCGGAAGGGAACATCGTCCATGAAGCGGAGTCCCGTCATCATCATGCGCGCGACCCAGAAGAAGATGATGTCAAAGCCCGTCACCAGCACCGCGCCCGGATAATAACGCGACAGGTCCCGGTGTATCGCCTCCGCCGTCGCCGTCTCCGTTGAACCGACGGACGACGAACCGCCGCCTGATTCGTCCGTCTCCTTTAAATTGTCCGCCGCCGCCGTCGTCTTTGTCGGCGCCGTTTTCGGCGCCGTTTTCGGCGCCGTTTCTGTCGCCGTTTCGCCCGCGCGGTCGCCCCAGCCAAGCGTGGAAAAGGGCCACAACGCCGACGAAAACCATGTGTCCAGAACATCATCATCACGGCGCAAAGAAACCTCCGCGCCGTAACGCTCGCGCGCCCGCGCCCGCGCCGCCGCCTCGTCCGCCGCCACGAAAACCGCGCCGTCATCCGCATACCACGCCGGAATCCGATGCCCCCACCACAACTGCCGCGACACGCACCACGGACGAATGTCGCGCATCCACTCGAAAAACACCCGCCGCCACCTCTCGGGAACAAAAACCGAGCGCCCCTCCTCCACCGCCGCCATCGCCGCCTCCGCGAGCGGCTTCACATCGCAGAACCACTGATCCGTCAGACGCGGCTCCAAAGGCACTCCCGAACGATCGCCGTGCGGCACCATATGCAGATGCGGCGACTCCGACACCAGCAAACCGCGCTCCGCGAAGGCGCGCACGACCGCCGCGCGCGCCTCCTCGCGCGTCAGACCGCGAAAGTCGTCCGGCACGGCGTCGTTCAGACGCGCGCGGGCGTCAAAGATGTCAATGCGCGGCAGGTCGTGACGCTCCGAAACCTCAAAGTCGTTGAAGTCGTGCGCGGGAGTGATCTTGACCGCGCCGCTGCCCGCATCGGCGTCAACCATCGCGTCGGCAATGACCGGAATCTCGCGCTCCGCGAACGGCAGACGCAGGCGCAGGCCGACAAGATGCCGCAGCCGCTCGTCTTCAGGATGCACGGCGACGGCGGTGTCGCCGAAAAAAGTCTCGGGACGGGTCGTCGCGACGACAACCGACTCGTCCTCGCGTCCGACGACCGGATAGCGCAGATGCCAGAGTTTTCCCTCAACCTCGCGCTGCTGCACCTCCAGATCGGAGACGGCGGTCATCAGCCGCGGGTCCCAGTTGACAAGACGCTTGGCGCGATACAGCAGTCCCTGCTCGTACAGCGACACAAAAACCTCGCTCACCGCGCGCGACAAAGACGGCTCCAGGGTGAAGCGCAGCCGCGACCAGTCGGCCGAGGCGCCGAGCGCGCGCAGTTGCGACAGGATGCGCGTCTCGTGGCTTTCTTTCCAGCGCCATGCTTCTTTGAGGAAGGCGTCGCGTCCGATGTCGCGGCGGGAGACGCCGCGGCGTTCGGCGAGGTCGCGTTCCACCATCATCTGGGTGGCGATTCCGGCGTGGTCGGTGCCGGGCTGCCAGAGGACATCAAAGCCCTCCTGACGCTTGCGGCGGACGAGGATGTCCTGGATCGTGAAGGTGAGGGCGTGTCCCATGTGGAGGCTGCCGGTGACATTCGGCGGCGGCATCATGATCACATAGGGCGGCTTTCCGCTCTCGGGACGCGCCGCGAAGACGCCGGATTTTTCCCAGAATTCGTAGAGGGCGGGCTCGCGCGCGATGTCAAAGCGTTTGTCCATCGGAGGGGCGGCGGTGTCGGCGGGGCGGCGGAGCCGGGACGGCGCGGCGCGGCGCGCGGACGCGGCGGGGAGCGGCGTCAGTTGCTGTCGTCGTCCAGGGCGGCGAGGCGGCGCATGGTGCGTCTGACTTCTTCGCGGACGATGCGCTCCACGGTTTCGGCCGCCGAGCGTTCAACGGTTTCGGCGACGGACTTGCTCACCATGTCGGGGAGGTTTTCGTTGATCCAGTTCTGGATCTGCGGCTGGATCATGTCGCGGATGAAGGCGTCCAGGGTCTGCGCGGAGGGCGCGGCGCCTGTCGGGCCCGCGGACGGCGTTGACGGCGCCGGCGTTTTCTGCTGCGAGAGGGCGCGTTTGAGTTCGCTGTAGCTTGAGGAGTTGTCCGGGGTGTCTGTCATTGTTTCGGGTTTCCCTGTGCCGGTCGTCGTCGCCGGTTTTGTCTGAGACGGCGGCGGTGTCGCTGTCTCTGTTTTTGCCGGCGCCGTTTCTGTCGCCGTTTTTGTCGCCGTTGTCGGCGGTGTCGTTGTCGCCGTTGCTGATGCTGTGACCGCCGACGCTGTTGTCGCCGCCGTTGTTGTCGTCTGCTGTGTCCGGGACGGCGGCGGTGTTGTTGTCGGCGCCGTTTCTGTCACCGTTGTTGTCGACGCTGTTGTTGTCGTCTGTTTTGTCGGCGCCGTTTCTGTCGCCGTTTTTGTCGGCGGTGTTGTTGTTTCGGTTTTGGCCGGCGCCGTTTCTGCTGTCGTGTGAGCGCGCGGCGTTCCTGTCGCGGCGGTGTCGCGCGGGGGCAGATACTCGTCGTCAAGGAGAATCTCCTCGCCCTCGTCATCGTCATCGGACGGCGAGCCCGCCATGCCGTCGGAGTCGTCCTCGGCGAGGAGGCGGCGGATGGTGCCGAGCATCTCGTCCATGCTCTCGGCGGTGTTGTCAGGGTTTTCAGCGTCTTCGGTCATGTTTCCCCCGTGGCTTCTCGGCGGTGCGGGGACATTCTACATCATTCGCCGCGCGGGGGCAAAAGCCCTGATTCGTGGGCTATTTCCCGCGCGGGATGTCGGCGAGGTCGTAGGGGTCGATGCCTTCGGGAAGCAGGGGCTTGTTCGCGTCATCCGACTTGTCCCAACAGCACTCCCTCAGCATTTCCAATGATATTGAACGCGCCGCTCCCGTTGAAGGGTCCATGACTTTGGCCCTCCGAAAATCGGCCTTGTCAACTCGAGTGTCCTTAAAAGTGACGCTCTTCAGGTTAACATCTGTCAAATCGGCGCTTGTCAGACAGGCGTGCTGAAGATCGGCATCCTGAAGATCAGCCTTTGTCAATTTGGCGCCCCGCAAGCTGACACCCGCAAGATCAGCGCCTGTCAGACTGGCGCCCGTCAGATTGGCACCTCTCAGATTAGCGTTTCTGAGGGAGGCATATGTCAGGACGGCTTCTGTAAAGTCGGCCTTTTCCAATTTGGCCTTCTGCAGGTTGCTCCACCGAAGGTTTGCTTTTGTCAAGTCAGCCTTCGGCAGTTCGGCACCCAGTAAAACGGTGTTTGTCAGATCGGTCTCCACCAGCATAGCGCCTGTCAAATTGGCATTCTGAAGGTTGGCATCCGCCAATTTGGCGTTTGTCATGTTAGAGCCGTTAAGTTCGGCATTTGTCAGGTTGACATTCATCATCCTGACGTTTGTCAGAAAAGCATCGCTCAATTCGGCATTTGTCAGGTTGGCATCTGTCAGGTCGGCTCCTGTCAAGTCGGAATTTTTCAGACAAGCATCGGTCAGACCGGCATTGGCCAGGCGAATGCCGATCAGGTCGAGCGAGCTCATGTTGGCTTTCCCCATGACGACCAGGAGAGGCACAGGAAACCATGTTCCGGCTACTACCGCACCCAGTCCAAGCAGTATTATATTCCCCATCAAGTCCAGCAATTCCACCAGAGGCCATAACACAGACACTATTACCAAAGTCAGCCAGGCGAACGCCAGATGAGATACCCACGAAGGAACGGGAAGCCGTTTTAATTGCTCCTTTACGCGTATAGATATACGCGCAAAAAAAGCAATTAACCGGAGAAACTCCGAAACTTTTTTCCGTGGTTTGAACTCAGTCATCGCTGTTCCTTTGGAGTGAAATTTCGCCATCGTTGCCGGAATCGTTCCATGGGCAGTCGTCAAGATTATACGGGTCGATGCCTTCAGGCAACTTTGGAGCGTTGCTCGGGCTTCGTTTGTCCCAACAACAGCCTTCCAGAGCCTGTAATGATATCGCTGCTGTCCCCGATTTTCCATGCTCGTACCTAACGGTACTGGTCTGCCGAAAATCAGCTCTGTCTATTCTAGTTCCATTAAAAACAACATCCCCCAAGCGCGCTCCGCTCAAATCGGCATCTGCCAAGTTTGCATCCTCCAGATTCGCCTCTTGTAAATTGGCGCCTGACAGATTAGCACCCGTCAGGTCAGCACCCTGCAAAGTGGTCATCGCCAAGGTAGCTTCCTGCAGGCCGGCGTTGCTCAGGTTGGCACTTGCCAGACTGGCTTTTGTTAAATTGACATACGCCAAGTTAGCCTGCATTAGATCAGGTTTTATCAAAACAGCCTCCGTCAAATCTGCCCCCTCCAGGTTAGCGTTCACCAAATTAGCCCGCACCAACTGAATTTTTGTCAGCTTGGCAAGACACAAGATAGCAGTCGTCAAGTTGACTTCTACCAGAAAGGCGCCTGTCAGATTAGCGAAAGTGAGATCGGCGTTTGAGAAATCCAAGCGTAAGCCTCTCATCTTCTCACAGTTGCTGCCAGACGCCACGACTCTCCACTCCCCCTTTGTTGCGTCTTCCTCAACAATTTTGTTCAGAAGATCGGTGAGGTCCAAGTCGCTCAGGTCAAAATCGCTCAGCTGCCATTCCCCCTTTTTCTTTTCACCTGCCGTATTTTCCCACTCGGCATTTTCCCAGTCCTCATGCGGGTGCGCCATCAGAAACTTAAGCGCCGCGTGACGCACACCTCGACCAATGCCCGGCGCTTCCGCCCTCCTCCATTCCAACATGTTCATAGCCGCATTTTGCGCGGCTATCAGATATTCCCGCACCTCCCTGCCTTTAGATTCTCCGAGCAAGTGACTCAACCGCGTGAAGCCTGTGCGAACTCGCGTCGGGTTCGCAGTATCAGTCACCATGCTGATAGCGTCATTAAAGCTTTGAGCATTGGTCTGCTTGCTTGACTGCCCGTATTGTTTGATCGCGAAGAACACACCAACGGCACCAATCACCAACGCCAAGACAGAGATGAGCGACTCCATCGAAGGGAGCCACAAACCGAAAACCAGCATCACAGCCAGTCCAGCCAAAATTAAAACAGCCGCCAGCGCGGAGACATAGCGCCGTCTAAAAAAATCTCTTACGCGCATCATCGCTTTCCTCATCGCCATCGCCGCAAAAGTCCATCTACGGAGTAGATGGAGATTCCTGAGACAATACATCGTCCACAGACGGCTCGCGCAACAAGTAATAGTCCTGCCAGCGCTCGCCAGACGCCGCGAAATCAGGCTCCGGATCATAACGCTCCACACTCAGTCCCAAAACCTCAGGCTCCAGACGTCCCGCCGCCGCTAAACGCTCGTAGCCGGACACTATCCGATCATGTCGCGCGCTCACCAGATCCCTCCGCGCCGACACCAATGAACGCTCCGACGAAATAATCTCGCTCTGCGAACGCAAACCCGCGCGATTCTCCTCCTGCACCGCCTGCAACGCCTCCTCCGCCGCCAGCACCGACACCTCCAAAGCCGCGATCCGCTCGCCCGAAGACAAATACCGCGTCCGCGAACGCACAACCTCCTGCGACAACGAACGCCGCATCGCCTCCATATCACGCGAAATACGACGGTGCGACGCCAGACGCGCGCGATACGAATCCGTCAGCAAACCCTGACGCAGCAGCGGCGCCGTCAATGTCACCCCCACCGCCACACGGCGGCTGCGCGACGAACCGCCCGAATCAAAATCCTGCGTCAGCGAACCCGTCACCGACACACCAGGAACCGAACCCGCCCGCGTCTCGCGCAACAACGCCGCGGCGCCGTCAAGGTCAAAGCCGAGCGCGCGCATCTCGGGATGTCCCTCAATCAAAGAACGTCCGCCCGACTCCAGAGCGTCAAACGACCCAAGAGCCGCCGGCGCCGTAGCCTCTCCGGGAACCCAGCCGAGCCGTGTCGCCAGCGCGGTCTCGGCGTCGTCAAGCGACTGCCGCGCCGACAGACTCTCCACCCGCGCCGCCGCCAGATTGGAACGCGCCAAGACCACATCCGTGCGCGTGCCCTCGCCCAAAGCCAGACGCCGCTCCGCCACCTCAAGTTCGCTCGCCGTCAGGAGTTCGCTCGCGTCCGCCAGACGCAGCAGTTCGCGCGCGCGCCACAACGCCATGTACTCGCGCACCGCCGCAAGCAGCAGGTCCTGCTCCTTGACCTCGTAACGCGCGCGCGCCGCGTAGACATCGGCCGTCGCCGCGGCCTCCTTCGCGGCGAAGCGCGGGCCGACCTCAAGCACCTTGTCGAAACTCACGCCGTAGCTGCGCGGCGTGCTGAAATCAACACCGCCCGTCGGCGCGCCGCCGCCGTCGCCGTCGCCGCCTCCGCCGCCGACCACGGGAGTCTCGTCGCGCGCGCGCTGCAGGTTCGCCGTGAACGCCGCCGACGGACGCGTCTCCTGGCGCGCCGACGACACGCCCTGGTTGATCTCGCGCAGCCGCTCGCGCTCGGAGGCGAGGCCGGGGTCGGTCTGATAGACTTCTTCAAGGACGAACTTGAGCGTGTCGGCATCGGCGGGACGCCCGTCCTGCGCGCGCGCCGCGTTCTCGGACAACGACAGCGACAACAGCACCGCCGCCGTCAATGTCGCCGTCACCGCCGCCGCCTTCAACGACGACGACAAAAACGGCGCCTTCAATGTCGCCGTCAGCGACGACAACGACACCGCCGCCTTCAATGCCGCTGTTAATGTCGCCGTCACCGTCGCCGTCCGCGATGACAACGACAAAAACGGCGCCTTCAATGTCACTGTCGACAATAACGACAACGGCGCCTTCACCGTCAACAATGACGATGACGGCGGTGTTGTTGTCCGCGTCCGCGTCAACGGCGGCGCCTTCACTGTCTCCGTCAATGTCAGAGACGGCGCCGTCGACGCCGTCCGTTTCGCAAGGGCAAACTTCCGCATAGCAGCAATCCTCTCCGCAGACTGAAATTAAAACACGCCGGAATCCCCCGCGGCACAGGCACCATAGCACGGAAAACTCAGAAAATAAACTCCGGCGCGGCGGCAAACTCGTCCAGCGGCGGCAGGGTCGCGTCAAACAGCGCCCGGCTCGGAAAGCGCGAGCCGTGACGCGCGTACAGCGTCGCCACTCCCTCGCCGGCGGAGGCGTTGTCGCGGAGCAGCACCGTCACCAGGCGTCCGCCCTCGCTCAGCTGCTCCAGCACCGCGCGCGGCACCTCGCGCACGCCGCCCGCAAGCACGATCACATCATACGGCGCGTGCGCGGGACAGCCCTCCGCGGGCGGCGACTCGCTGATGAACGCGTTGGACACCTCAAGATCCTCAAGCGCGCGCCGCGCCGCGTCCGCGAACGCGCCGGCATTTTCAACTCCGACCGCGAACGCCGAAAGCCACGCCAGGAGCGCCGTGGTGTATCCGCCGGCGCAGCAGAGATCAAGGCCGACATCGCCGATCTGCACCCGCGCCGCCGTCAGGAGTCGCGCGAGGACGCGCGGCTCGCAGAGGAAGCGTCCGTCGCCGAGGGGGAGGCTCGTGTCGGCGTAGGCGAGCGAGTGCGCCTTGCCGGCGGCGAAGGCTTCGCGCGGAATCGCCGAGAACGCCGCGATGACGCGCGGGTCGTCGACCTGATTCGCGCGCAATTGATTTTCGACCATCGCGCGGCGGGCGACTTTGTGGGCGGACAGGTTCATGGGGTGGTTTCCTGGCGGAGAGTCTAAAACAGGCATTGGGCGGTGTCAAAGCCGTGCTTCGCGCCGCGACCTTAATTAAGGAGTTGACGAAGCACGGCCTCCGGCATTAGTTGATACTTTAATTAAGAGACAAGCGAAGCGCAGCCTCTGGCATTAGTGGGAGTTTGACTAAGACATTCACGATGTTGGCTCAAGCAAGCGATGCCAGCAGATGGGTGCGGGCTAGCCCGCAAAAAAATTAAAAATAAAAAGAAAATAATTTATTTAATTGACACCATTAATTGTCTATTAATAATTAAGAAAAATAATTTATTTAATTGACCCCTTAAATAGTCAAATTATTTTTTTAATTTTT
>JALCBB010000076.1 GCA_028066985.1 Alphaproteobacteria bacterium | reverse complement strand
CTGCAAAAAAAATTAAATTAAAAAGAAAATAATTTATTTAATTAACACCATTAATTGTCTATTAGTAATTAAGAAAAACAATTATTTTTCTGACACCATTATTTGTCCACTAATAAGAAAACAATTATTTAATAAAAAATAATTTATTTAATTGACCTCATTAAATAGTCAATATAATTTTAATTTAATTTTTTTTGCGGGCTAGCCCGCACCCATCTGCCGGCATCGCTCGCTTGAGCGAACATTGTGAGTGTCTTAGTCAAACGCCCACTAATGCCAGAGGCTGTGCCATGGAAGGCTCGTTAATTGTCTACGGAGATCGCGGGCAACTGAAGGCGGACGCGCAGACCGCCTATGTCCGCGCCCTCAAGCGTCAGGTCGCCGCCCTGCTCAATCACCAGATCACGCGCAATCGCCAGTCCAAGACCTAAATGCGCCGACGATAAACCCTCCGAACTGCTCCGCAACGGCCGCCGGCTCCGCGTGAAAAACGGCTGCAACGCCGCCTCACGCTCTCCCTCAGGAATTCCGGGACCGTCATCGTCAACCGTGATCTCCATCCGATCAGGTTCGCGCTCCAAACGCCGCGCCCGCAAACATACCCGGCTCCGCGCATGCCGCAACGCGTTGTCCAGCAAATTCTGCAGACAGCGCTCCGTCGCCGCAGGACGCAACTCCGCCCGCAACCCGCTGTCGCACAACAACGACAGCGCCACCTCAGGACGCGAACCTGAAACACGACGCATCGCATCCGCCAAAACACGCTTGACCTCCAGACTCCGATACGACTCCTTCTCGCTCCCGCGAACCTGACTGATATGCTCGCTCACCAGCTGATCCAATACCCCGACCTCGCGCTCCAGCATCTCCTTCTCGCGCGACAACGGCAGCATCCGCGTCTGCAGACGAATCCGCGCCAGCGGAGTTCGCAAATCGTGCGCTATCCCCATAAGCAAATCCTTGCGCTTGCGCTCCTGATGCGCGATGCGCTCCTGCATCCGAATAAACGCCCGCGCCGTCTTTCGCACCTCATACGCCCCCTCAGGACGGAAATTCTTGACCTCCGTGTCGCGTCCGAACCGCTCCGCCGACACCGACAAATTCGCCAGCGCCCGAACCTGATTCCGCAAAAATATCAGCGCCGCGCACAACAACACCAAAGACAAAATCACCACCCACAAAACAATCACATGCCAGGTAGACGACAATAAATGCTTGCGCGGAACCACAACCTCCACCGCTTCACCGCCGCGCGCGAACCCAATATGCAGATGCCGATTGTCAGGACTGCGCCGCAACGAAAGAGCCGACACCCCCAACTCCCGCGCAAGCGCGGCACGCAGCGAGTCCGGAACCGGAAAACGAGACCGCCAGCCGGACGGCGAGTCCGCCGGAGGAATGTAGTCCGCTCTGTCAGGAAAACGAACCTCCAGAAGAAGAGTGTCGTTAATGATCTCCAGATCCGAAGGCCGGCGATCAAGAAGATCAAGCGCAAGATGTATCTCGGACGCAAGTTGCTCGATCGCGCGTCCCGAAATCTCGGTGTAAAGACGCTCGTAAAAAAGATAAACGAAAAACGCCTGCCCCAACGCAAGCGGCAGAATAACCAGAATGAAGGCGCGGCCGAGAAGTCCGCGCGGCCAGAAACGCTTGAGTCCCTTTCTCAGCGTGACAGGAGAAGGCGGCAGCGGCATCAGTCAATCAGTCCAGAAGCAGACGATAACCCCTGCCGCGCAAAGTCTGCAAAGACTTGCCAAGGGTCTTGTCTATCTTCGCAAGACTGCGACGCAGCCGCGAAATCTGCGCGTCAATACTGCGCTTCTGCAAAGTGCGCGACTGCATTTCCTGTCCGAGGGCGCGCGCAAGCCGCTCGCGGCTGTGAACAACCTCAGGCGTCTCGTAAAGCAGCGCCAGAAGTCGCGCCTGCGACTCGGGCAGCGGAAAAGTGTCGCCGTCGCGGAGAAGGCGTCCGCGCTGCGGCTCAAAGGTGAAGCCCGCGATGGTCTTCGTCGGCGCCGTCGCCGTCGCCGCCGGCGGCGGCAGGGCAGGGGAGACGGCAGGCGCGACGGCGGCAGGGGTGACGGTCGTCCTGCGGAGAATGGCGCGGATGCGAAGCAGCAACTCCTCCGGCGGCGACGACTTAATCAGATAGTCGTCGGCGCCGAGTTTGAGTCCCGTGACGCGCATGTCAGCCTCCTCAAGCGCCGAGTACAACAACACCGGCAGCTCATAAGTCGCCCGCAGACGCGCAAGAAAATCCATGCCGGACTCGTCAGGCATCATAATGTCAAGAATGACAAGACTGTAATCGTTCTTCGCCAGGACAGCCTCGGCCTCCGCGGCGCTGTTGACAGTATCAACCGCGAAGCCGTTGCCCGATAAAAAACGATCCAGCAGCCGCCGAATGGGAGGGTCGTCATCTACAACGAGAATGCGGTGCGTCATGGGGACGGGCGGCCGCTGTCAGCCCAGTTTTGCGGCGCAAGCGCATGAAGAATGCGCCGAAAGCCCTCGGTGGCTTCGGCGCCCTCGTTCTTGTACGCCTGCGCCAGAAGTTGCAGCGCGGGATGCGAAATCTGCTCGGCAATCTGGCGTCCGGCGCCGGTCAGGGAGAGGATTTTGCGGCGCTTGTCGCGGGGGTCGGTCGCGGCGGTGATGAGTCCGCGTTTGAGGAGAGGACGCAGCGCGCGCCACAAATTCTGCTTGCTTATCTGAAACAATGTGATCAGCGTCGCCACCGGCACTTCGGACTCGAGCGCAAGGTACGCGAGCAGCCGCTGCTGCGCGGGGCCGATGCCGTGCTTCTCAAGGAGCCGGTTCTGGGCGGTGTTGATGTTTTGCGCGGCGGCATGGAGAAGGCTGACGCCGAGACGGAGTTCGTCCTCGCGGAGGAAGAGGGGGGACGGCGGAAATGTGGCACCCATATTGACCTTTCTGCCAGATTCGGCGCCGCGTTTCAACATATTTTTTGCGGGCGGCGGGGCGGCTTGTTCGTCCAATGTTTCGCGCGAAACATCGAAAGACTGAAACATTGACTTTTTTGTCGGCAGCGCCGACAGGCATCAGCGGGTGCTGCTCGCTTGAGCCGACGCCTTAAGAGTCTGAAATTCACGCCCACTAATGCCAAACGCCTGACGCCGATTTAATTGACGCTGTGATGGTCGTCTGTTCATTAATAGTCAATTAATTTTTTGTCGGCAGCGCCGACAGGCATCAGTGGGTGCTGTTCGCTTGAGCCAGCACCGTGAATGTCTTAGTCCAACGCCCACTAATGCCAGAGATTGCTCTCCGGCAGGTCTTAATGTTTCGCGCGAAACATTAAAAAGCGCGTTTTTTTGATCTGCGGGGTGACTAGGGCGGGGGCGGGATGGCTGTCCGTCCAATGTTTCGCGCGAAACATCCGGGGGCGGGGTTAATGTTTCGCGCGAAACATCGCGGCAGGGGAGGCCAGTAGCAGAAGACGCAGGAAGGGGGCGCCTCCGACTCCGCTTTTTTCAAAAGTTATATAGGGACGGGCGTCCGCGTTTTCAAGTCGCCGGCAAATAAATCGTGTTGCGTCCGATACCCCCATCGCGTATAATGTCCGCGCAACCCTGCCAGAGAGAGGACACCGCAAATGCTCTCACCTGCTCCGAAAGACACAGGTCTCTCAACTGCCCAGGCCGCCGATATTCTCGGCGTCTCGCATCCCTTTCTCCTCAAAATCCTGGATAACGAGGCTCTCCCGTCCTACGAGGCGGGCGGCGAGCGGCGCATCCGCACCGAGGACATCATGGACTTCAAAGAGCGGCTGAAAAACCTGGAAGAACTCACCCGCCTGTCAGAGGAACTGGGGCTGTATTCCAGGAAATGACCGGATGCACCGCCCTGATTGACGCGAATGTCCTGTATTCTTCATTCATACGGGACATCTGCACAGACCTCTGCACCTTCGGCGTTTTTCGCGGAAGATGGACGGATGAAATCCATCATGAGTGGATGCGCGCGCTCCGCAAAAATGATCCGCGCATGATGCCCGAAAAACTCGGGCGAATTCGGGATAGAATTATCCTGTCTTCGGACGACAGCCTGATAACCGGATACGAAGCCCTCATTCCGGAATTAAACCTGCCGGATCCCGATGACAGGCATGTGCTTGCCGCCGCTGTTGTCGGGCGATGCGACATAATCGTCACGAAAAATCTGAAAGATTTTCCCGATGAAGCGCTGGGTCGCTATCAAATAGAGGCTCAACTTCCCGACACATTCCTGCTGAACCAGATGAACCGGGATGTTGATCTCTTTTGTGAAATAATCCGGGGAATCCGAAATCGTTTGAAGAATCCTCCTCACAGCGTTGAGCGGTATCTCTCGAGTCTCAGGGGGGAGGGGCTTGCGGGAACGGCCTCCGCGCTGGAGAAGCACGCTCATCTCCTGTGAGCGGTGGTAGGCGTAATGGGCGGGGGGTGAGGCGCCTCTAACCAGTGGTTGCGACCTGTGCCTTACCAGTCGTTTCCGGCTTCGCTGTTGCGCCGCGAACTCCGCTCGGACTGATTTTCGGGCAAATTTGGCTGTCTGCGTAGATTATATCTACGATTCGATTCTACAACACATGCTACTGGTAATAAAATTGACTTTCTGGTATTACTTGAAAGATGAAGGCGGGAAAATTACGAATCGCTTCGCTGTTTGCGGGGGCCGGTGGCCTGGACCTGGGTTTCATCGCCGCCGGGCATAAGGTTGTCTGGGCAAATGATTTTGACAAAGATGCTTGCGATACCTATGGCTCAAATATAGGTCAGCATATAACCTGGAGTGATATCGCCGACGTAAAGGTCGGCGAAATTCCCGATTATGACATCCTGATCGGCGGTTTCCCGTGCCAGGGGTTTTCGCGCGCAAATGTCCATCGGGTTCAGAATGATGTGCGCAACAGCCTCTACCTTCATGTGATCAGCATACTTATGGCGACGAAGCCCAAATTTTTCCTTCTCGAAAACGTCAGGGGCATTAAAGCCCTGAATGGCGGCAAAGATTTTTCCGAAATTCTCCTGGCGCTCGGGGAGAGCGGTTATGATGTGAATCATCAGGTGCTGAATGCCGCAGATTATGGCGTTCCTCAGAACAGAATCAGAGTCATAATCACCGGTGTCAGGAAAGACCTGGCAAAAAAGTATCAATATGTTTATCCCCCTCCCACGCATAGCCGCGACGGCGGGGAGCTTCCTAAATGGATCTCCATTTCGGAGGCGTTGAGCCGGATCGGAGAGCCTGATGATGACACTGGTCTGCCCAATCACGTTTTCAGCAGATACAAGGTCACCGACAGGGATTTTACCGGTCACAGAAGAACGGATCCGCATAAACCGTCGCCGACTATTCTCGCGAGAGGCAACGGCGGCGGGGGAGTCTGTGCAATTCAGCATCCGAAAAATCACAGAAGACTGTCCGTCAGGGAAAGCGCAACCATCCAGACTTTCCCCTTAAGCTTCGTGTTTTCGGGGGGGTTGATGTCCATGTATCGGCAGGTGGGGAATGCCGTTCCGGTGAAACTGGCGGAATGTATCGCCGCCGGGTTTCGGAAAACATGAAAATTGTGTCGCTTTTCTCGGGCTGCGGCGGCCTTGACCTGGGCTTTAAAAGCGCCGGGTTTGAAATTGTCTGGGCGAACGATGTTTTTGAAGATGCGGCGAGAACCTACAGGAGAAATATCGGCGGCCATATAAGCGCCGGGGATATATCCAAGGTGGACCTGAAAGACATCCCTGTCTGTGACGGCATCATCGGCGGCTTCCCGTGCCAGGGATTCAGCGTGGCGAACACGGGGAGAACCGTGAATGACGAGCGTAATAAATTGTACCTGGAATTTGTCAGGGTTGTTAACGGCAAAACCCCGAAATTCTTCGTTGCGGAGAATGTTAAGGGCATTCTCACACTCGGAAAGGGCGCGGTTTTTGAGAAAATCAAAAGGGATTTCGAGAATTGCGGCTATGAAGTTCTTCATAAGCTTCTTAACGCCGCGGATTACGGCGTGCCCCAGAAGCGCGAACGAGTGATCTTGTTCGGGGTAAGGCGGGATTTATTAAAAAATCTGCAGGTGAAATTTCCGCCCGATCCGACTCATGCGTGCGATGTCGGAATGTTCCCGGAACTTAAGCCCTGGGTTTCCAGCGGAGAGGCGCTCCGCGACATCCCGGAGCCGGGCGAAACTTCCGATATACCCAATCACACGGGATCCAGATACAAACTGAGGTTTAACGGATATCTCGGCCACCGGATGATTGATCCGAATCAGCCCGCGCCGACGGTCACCGCGCGCGGGGATGAGAGGGGGGGAGTTGTTATTATCCACCACCCCGGCAATCATAGAAGGATGACGGTCAGAGAGGTTGCTCTGATTCAGTCGTTCCCCCTGGATTTTATATTCGAGGGGACGAACACTTCAGCATACCGGCAAATCGGGAATGCAGTGCCGCCAAAATTTGCGGAATGCGTTGCCAGAAGCGTTGCCGAGACTTTTGCTCAAAAGTGAAATGCCGCCGGTATTGCCCCGCCGCCGATTTGTGTGATACAATACGGCTATTATGAACCTGTCGAAGCCGGTGCTGAGAAAGCCCTTCCCGTCGTTTAAATGGCGGTGGATGGAGGTGACGCCCCAGGAGTCGTTTAATCGCCCTGACATTTTGCTCGGAATTACTCGAGCAATGGAGGAGTTTGACGGTTGTTCCCCGTCTGACGCGGGGTTTCTCGCAAGGCTTGAAACTGTCCAGGATGACCTGCTCTCCGGCGAGAGGGTAAATCTGGTTTCGGGCGATCCGTCAAGGAATGTAATCAGACGACAGGGGCGCTATTGGCGGGGCATGGGTCTGCTTGCCGCCGGCGGCGGAAAAATCGAGGTTACGGATAAAGGCCGGAAATTCGCCGAGGGCGTGATGTCAAATGACGATTTTGTCGTGGATATGGTGTTGAACCATCAACTCCCTAATTTATTTATTGAAAAACCGGACATAATCAGTGAATGGGAGAGCCATGCCGTCTCCCTGAAGCCTCTGAAAATTATAATTGGTCTGCTGGACCAATTATACAGGGGCGACGACAGTCAGGCATATCTGACAGCCTTTGAATTGTTTTCACTCGTAATACCGCTGAGCATTGATTTCAGCTCATCGGGCATCGAGGGCATTGCGGCCGGACTGAAACAATTCAGGAATGATCCGGCCTGGGCGGATCATCTGCCGGATTGTGTCGAGGGGGAAAATGACAAAAGAATGGCGATGGAGCATCTTCTGTTCCTTAAAAATTACGGACTTCTGGACCTGTGCCAGGATTCTCCGAAAACGAATCGTTTCCTCGGCAAAAGATTTTATATCAACGTCGCCGGGCTGATGGTTGCTGAAATTCTGTCTGCGACGGAGGCATTAACGCCCGTTGCGACAATGGATGCGCCGGCTCGCTCGTCAATTGGAACGATGTCGAATGTTGATCTGGGTTCTGTAAGAGCGCGGAGAATCATCGAGGCAACTTCTCGACCGAACCAGGCGAGATTCAGAAAATTGATTCTCGATAACTTTGGCGCCGCATGCGCCCTCACGGGAGAATCCACCCCCGATGTTCTGGATGCATGTCACATTATATCGGTCAGCGATGGCGGGAAGGACAGTTTAGACAACGGCATCTGCTTAAGAGCGGATATACACAAACTGTTTGACAACGGGAAATTAAGAATTTCCGAGGAGGGGGATGTAACATTGTCCGGCGATGTTAAGGATTCCCCCTCGTACAGAAATTTGCCGGAAAAAATAACAATACCGGCAAACGTTAACGCCGACTACCTGAGACGGCGAAACCTGTACGGCAAGACCGCGATTTAGACGATCGGCTGCATCTGGAAGCCGGCGTCCGTAGGCGGTAGCGGGTGCAGTTCGCCTGAGCCGACACCGTGACTAGTCCAAAGTTAACGCCCACTAATGCCAGAGGCCGCGCCCCGATTTAATTGACACCATTAATTGTCTATTAATAATTAACAAGAAAACAATTTATTTAATTGACCCCTTAAATAGTCCAATTATTTTTTAATTTTTTGCGGGCGGCGCCCGCAGGCGGCAGTGGGTGCGGTTCGCTTGAGCCGACGCCTTAAGAGTCTGAAATTCTCGCCCACTAATGCCAAAGATCGTGCCACGGGGTGTCCAGAAGGACGGAAAACGCGGCAGGGTCAATGCCTCCCGTGGGGCAAAGGCAGCCGCGGCTCCTCCACCTCCACATACACGCACCTCCACACGCACTTGATAAATACAACAACAACAGCCACAATAAAATCAACCACCAACACCCCAGAGAAAGCACCATGATCCCCTTCGACAACAGAGACGGCACCATCTGGCTCAATGGACAATTCATCCCCTGGCGTGACGCCAAAACCCACACCATCGCCCACGGCCTCCACTACGCCAGCCTCGTCTTCGAAGGCGAGCGCGCATACAACGGCAGAATCTTCCGCCTCCAGGAACACCACGAGCGCCTCCACCGCTCCGCCGAAATCCTGGACTTCCAGATCCCGTACTCCGTCCAGGAACTCAACGATGTCGCCCGCGAACTCCTCAAAAGACAAGACCTCAAAGACGCCTACATCCGTCCCGCCGCATGGCGCGGCAGCGGGCAGATGGGCGTCTCCGCGCACAACGCCGGAGTCAATACCGTCATCGCCGCATGGCAATGGCCCTCGTACTTCTCGCCGGAACTCCTCGAAAAGGGTATCTCGCTCAAAATATCCCAGTGGAGACGTCCGGCGCCCGACACCGCCCCCGTGCACTCCAAAGCCGCCGGCCTCTACATGATCTGCACCCTCGCCAAACACCAGGCCGAGGCGCACGGCTTCACCGACGCCCTCATGCTCGACTGGCGCGGGTATCTCGCCGAAGCCACCGGCGCGAATATCTTCCTCGTCATCAACGGCAAACTCCACACTCCGATTCCGGACTGCTTCCTGGACGGCATCACGCGGCGCACCGTCATCGGGCTCGCCAGACTCCAGGGACGCGAAGTCGTTGAAGAGCGCCTCGCGCCCGACGACCTCGCGCGCGCCTCCGAAGTTTTTATCTGCGGAACCGCCGCCGAAGTCACGCCCGTCGGCAAGATTGACGACTACAACTTCACGCCCGGCGAAGTCACGCGCGCGCTCGCCGAGGCGTACAGCCGCGAAGTCAGGCTTCCGGAGCAGGAGCAGGCGCTCTTCGGGCAGAACCTCTACGGCGTCGCCGCGTAACAAGCCGACAACAACAACGACCCCGCCGACGTCAATGTCAACACCTGAATCAACAACGACCCCGCCGCCTTCACTGTCAATGTCAACAACTGAATCAACACTGCCGACACCGCCATCGTCACCGTCAATGTCAAAACCAACAATGACAACGACACCGCCGCCTTCACTGTCAACACCTGAATCAACAACGACACCGCCGCCTTCACTGTCAATGTCAACAACTGAATCAACACTGCCGACACCGCCAT
>JALCBB010000075.1 GCA_028066985.1 Alphaproteobacteria bacterium | reverse complement strand
TAAATAAATTGTTTTCTTACTGGTTAGACAAACAATGCGGCGGTAATTGATGTTAATTGGGTTTATACAATCAGGGGTAGAATGACGGTAATATCCCTGTATTCAAGGCATACGCTGGCGGACAGCCGTTTTGTCTCGGTGTTGTCCTGTAATCAAGAGATACAGCCAAAAATTCCGTCCCCTTCCCGGACGCTTCCCGTCGCAATCAGAAGTTGTATTTATAAGTCATTGAAAATTCAGGTTAATTTTGTTATGATTTGCCAACCTTGGGGCGGATTGCTATTATTGGTATTGAGGAAGCGAGATTGTGTATGTGCGGCATTTGCGAATTGCCTTCCCCGCCTATGCTGTGCTTGCGATCGTCTTAGTCTTGATCTGGATGGTGGCCAGGCGGACCGAGCGCTTCCTCACCTTCTTTTTTATCCGGAGACGCGGCACTGCCGCAAAAATTAAAATTTGTTTCGCGGACTTCATTGACGGCGCACGCGCACGCCTCGCCGGGCGCGGACGCGAGACCGGCAACAGCGGGGCTGAGGCTGGCTTGAAACGGCGGGGACAGCCGAGGTGTGTCGTTCCCCTCGTCAGCGCGACCCTGCTCCTTTAACTGTCAGGAGTGCCGCCGCCATGTCCGCTCGCCCCGTCAAGCCACTCCTGAATTCTGGCGATGCAGCGCGGCATGTCGTTGCGAATCTCATAGACCCAGAACCGCATCACATCCCAGCCAAGCTCCCTCAGCCGGCGGTTTCGGATCTGGTCTTCGCGGCATAAATCACCGTTCCAGTCGCGGTGATAGTACTCGCCGTCAACCTCAATGGCGAGGCGGCGCTCCCCGATGGTCAACGCAAAGTCCAGATAGTATCCGTCCACGGGATGTTGACGTTTGATCATGACGCCGGACCCGGATATTTTCCCGTCCCCGCACATCTCTTCATCGAGAAGACGCTCCCAATCAGATGTCTCGGGGGCGCTATCTGCAGGAGAGTCGATGTACTTCAGCAGACGGGCGAGATAGTCAATTTTTTTGCACGCATCCCGATCTCCGACAACGATCAACTGCGCCCGCGCGCGAGTAACGGCCACATTAAACAGTTTCCGGTTATTCCGGAGAAAATCGAAGGCGGTTTCTGTCATGCCCTCCGACACCACGGGAGAGAAAATTATCACATCCCTCTCGTCGCCCTGAAACCTGTGAACCGTGTCGGACAGGATTTCCGACTTTCTCTCCGACAGTTTTTTCCGCAGAGAGACTTCCGCATCTGCGAGATTCCCGATCTTTTCCGCCTGCACTCTGAACGGGCTCACCACTCCGACCGACCCTCCGTAACCGCCCTTGACGACCAGGCGCGTCAACTCTCTCACAACCGCCGCCGCTTCTTCCTGATTAACCGCGCCGCCTCCGCGAGGGCGACGAGCGCGCCCCCTGACATCCACCCAGCGGATACCGAATTCCCCCTTCGCCGGATGCAGAAGATCCCCGTACCTGGTGGCTATTATCAGATCTTCCCCGTAGAATTCGGAGTTTGAAAAATTAATGATGTCCGAGCGAGAGCGGTAGTGTTCACGCAGACTCGCCACGGGGTTGTCCAGCATGGAAGCCAGGTCATAGAGCGAGTGCGACGGGTGGAGCGAGTGCGACGAGTGTGCCCAGGTAGACCACTCCTCATACAGCCCATGTTTTTTCGCAGGCGCAACATCGCGTCTACCACGGCGGGCGGGGTGAAAACTTGCCCCAAAGACGCCACCTTGTCCTGAAACAAGGCGGCAGAATCGCGCGCGGACATTCCCAATTTTCGACCTTTCCTTAGTTTTAGCGACTGATGACAGTCAGTGATTCCCTCGATAAAAGCGAATCTAATGTGATTTATCGTCCCAGACCGCTAAATAGTCAATAGAAAGAATCTCATCTTGTGATTTGTCTGAGAACGACAGCAGGTGGCGATATCAGGCTGTCATTGGGAGTATGAGCGACATTCACGGCGATCATTCCTTAGTCAGGGGCGATAGAGGGAGGGGGATTGGGGGGATGTCGCGGTTCTCCCCAGACGGGGCTGGTGCTGCCGCGCCTGGTGTGGTAAAAGAAAGGCATCATGTCCGAGCAACGAGACGACAAGCAGAGGGGCAAGCGGGAGCGGTGGTTCCCCAGCTTTTGGGCGACCGTATTCGTGTCGGTTATCGTTACTCTCCTCTGGGGTCTGATAGCTGTATCTTTAACTATATATTCAGGCGGTGTACCGGCGGGTATGCAAAGACTGGGGCAGTTTGTGCTTCTTCCGTTACTGGTGGGGATGATGTTGGTCGCCCTTTGGAAAGACCGGCACCCCGAGGATGGGGAAAGCAAGCAAGGCTTCTGGTTGCGATTCAAGGAGTGGTGCCTCTCCAACCCCTGGGGGGTTGGATCTTTGGCACTTCTCGCCGGTCTTGCAATCTGGACGCTTCTGATGCTGTTGCTGGTGCCACTTTTGGTGCGAGTTTCGCCGTTGGAGCCCCTGTCACCAAAGATGTATTTGGCTGCATATTTGCAGGGGCTGGTTCTTGTCTGTCTGGCGGGACCCACAATAGGGATAGCCATTTGGCGCGGAGGGCAGGCCGAAAGGCAGATAAGCCAGTCCCAGGCGCAAATAGATCAGACCAGCGAGCAGATACAGCTGGTTAACCAGCAGATTTTGATCGCGCAGCGGCAGGTCCGCTTCCAGGGTTTTGACAGCGCCGTTCAGATGGCGGTTGATGTTGAGCGTCCGACGCGGGCGGTGGCGGGCTGGAAGCGACTGGAGCGGTGGGTTGACAACGAGCCTCCTGACACTGAAGACCGCGACAACTACATGGAAATCGCGCGCAGTGCAGCCCTGAGCGTACTGACTCTGAAGTCCAACACGATGGCGGCTTTCAAAGATGGGCTGGAACAGTACGAGCAGGCGAAGGATGCGCCTCCGTCATGGCAAGGTGTGAGACATCGGTACTTCGAGAAAACGGACGACACGCGCATTAACGAAGATGTGCGCCAGCAGGCGTTTGAGTTCCTGATGAAGTATCCCCCGCTGCAGTGGGTGGAGAGCAAAAGGTGGGAGCTGTCCGATTGCGACTTAAGCGATCTGACCTTGAGCCGGGAAATGCTGGTGCGACACGACCCGAAGGGGGAGTGGGAGTTTGTCGCCAATGGCAGCCACTGCATAAGCATGCGTGCGTGGGGCATGGATTTTTCAAATTCCAAATTCGTTGGCGCCAGCATGATGGGCGCCGGCTTGGTGGGGGCTGATTTGAATGATGCTCATTTCAGCAATGCTGATCTGCGCTATGCTGACTTGAGCTACGCCAAGTTGCGGGAAGCCCTTTTGTATACCCCTGGCTCAAAAGGCGGGCCGATACGCGATCATTATGAGGGGGGTTTTGTGCGTTTTTATAAAACCCAAATTGACAAAACCGACTTTACAGCAGTTAAAGGGCTTCCTGCGGATGAGCTGAAAGCCCTGCTTCAAGGCTGCTGGTGGACAGGAGGACAAGGATCCCCAGATGCATCTATGTCGTTTGTGAGTCGTATTGTGCCCGTTCTACCCAGCGGCATTGGTGCGTCTTATGACATCCCCGGCACTCCTGAAAAAACGATGCCAACGGGAGGAGGTGCTTGGGAGCCTTCCGATATGCTCTAGTCAGGCGACAGGAGAGGCTGCTGTTAGTCTCCCCTGAGCCTGCGACGAGGGGCGCGCGTGAGCGCGCAGCGCTCACACAACGCGCCCCTCGCCGGGCGCGGACTGAAGTCCGCGCGATGCGTGCGCCGCAAGCGACGCACACCTCAAAAAACCACCGGTTGTCTTTTGCGAGTTATTCCGCAAGACCGGTCTCGGACTTTCGTCTCCTCAGTTCGCTCCAAAAGGATCTCCGCGAGCGAGGGCGGGAAGTTTCGCGCGGCGGCGGAGGCGCTATCGTTCCCGTGATTTCGCCGTAGTCCTCAACAGCGCGCATGTTCTCGCCCCTCATAAAATAAGCCCTCCCGCGATTAAGGCGTACAAGGCCATTGTCGGGATTCAGCTCAATCGCCCTGTCGTAGTCCGCGATGGCGCGGTCCGGATCCCCCTTCAGCATGTAGGCCACGCCGCGACTGTAATGCGCGTCAGGGTAGTCGGGATTTATCTCGATCACCCTGGTGAAGTCCTTGATGGCGAGCTCGCATCTGTCCTTCATTCTTTCCGCGGCGAACATCATCACCCTGCTGCAGAGCGGCGCCTGGACTTTTCGCTTGCCCTGCTCCACATAACACACTCCGCGAGTGTAGTATGCATCGGCGTTTTCGGAGTCCGTCTTGATCGCCTCGGTGCAAGCCTCTATCGCGGCGTCAAGGTCGCTGTCGTCGGCCGCTCCCAAGGATGGGCCCGCAAACCAGTCCTCTCGAGTTTTTTGCTCATTGTTGTTGTCTGCCATGGTGGAATCTCCCTGGAGTTGTTACAAGGAACGCCTCGTATCAGGCGCGTTCCCAATCAAAACTACGCAAAGTATCCCGCATATTCAACCCTGAAGGCTTTTTGCGCCGATGTTATCCTCCGTCGCAGTTGTGTCGCGCGGGGGCGGGTGCCCCGTGGACGACGCGAGGCGTCCACACAGGGAAGGCGTGTTATTTTTGACCTGGCGCCGGGCCTGTTTGGAAATTCAAGGTCTGTTCAGGGGCTAATAAGCCTCTAACGGCACTCCTCGATGAATCCATGCTCTTCGGCAAGGGCATGCCATTCGAGTCTTCGCGAAAAATTCCCGGGCATCATATCTCCCAGATGGTGCAGAGCTTGTGCGTGCCCCTGTTCAGCGGCAAGGTGGTACCACCTCATCGCAGTCTCAGAGTCTTGGGGAACCCCCTTCCCAATAGCGTACATTTGCCCCAGAACGAATTGGGCATTGGCATATCCCTGCTCGGCGGCAAGCCGGTACCATTTCAATGCCATTTCGTAGCTTCGTTCGTGGTTCTGAGGATCGTCTGCTCTGGAAATAAATGGGAAAGCAGTGACAGAATGCGAATGGATGGGTACATCGATACAGTCGAAGCGGGGCCCATCGAAGATAGAGCAGAATTCCCCTTGATATGGGAGATATAAAGTTCCCAGATTGTACTGAGCCCTGGCAAGCCCCTGTTCGGCGGCAGGACGGAACCACTTCAGCGCCATTTCATAGTTTCGGGGAACGCCATTTCCGAAGTAGTACAAATTCCCCAGACTGTATTGAGCCTTGGCATCCCCTTGTTCGGCGAGAGGTTCCCATTCCTGCAGAGCGGTCTCGTAATCCCCTTTGAGAAGTGCATCCAGCCCCTTTTCATAATCGGCGCTCCACGCCGCGCCGGACGACAACAGCGACAGCGCAAGCGCAAAGGCGATAATCAGGGTCGGGGATTTCATGACAGCCAGTATAACAGAAAACACGAGTCAATCCAACACCATTAATTTTAATTTTCTGCGGGCAACGCAAGCA
Organism: Alphaproteobacteria bacterium; assembly: GCA_028066985.1. Taxonomy (GTDB): domain Bacteria; phylum Pseudomonadota; class Alphaproteobacteria; order JALCBB01; family JALCBB01; genus JALCBB01. The sequence goes on along the minus strand of JALCBB010000075.1, from coordinate 4,076 downwards.
CCCGCCCTAGGGGGTGGAGGAGCGGGAGCCAATCGTTTGTCGGTCTCCATCATCAAAAACCAGGACGGGCGGAGGGCGCGCGTCGTGCGAGCGCTACGCGCTCGCGCGCACCCCCCGCCAGGCGCGGACTGGCGTCCGCGCGATGAGTGCGCCTAACGGCGCACGCTTTAATTTAACTTTGATAAGACGGTAAAAGACGAAAAACGCGGCAGGGTCAATGCCTCCCTTGGGGCAAAGCAGTTCCCGCTCCGCTAAAACAGAAAACGACACGCTCACGCCTGTGCAGACGGCGGGCGCCGTCTGCGGGGCTGTCTTCGCCGTCCGGGGGACGGCGGAGACAGCCGAGGTGTGTCGTTTTCTTCCGTCAGAAAATTTTGTCTCTGCTAATCAAAAAAACGCGGCGCCGTCAATGAAGCCCTCAAAACAAATTTTAATTTTGCGGGCTAGCCCGCACCCGTCAGCCGGCACCGCTCGCTTGAGCCAACATCGTAGAATGTCTTAGTCCAAGTCCCACTAATGCCAAGGGCCGCTCTTCGGGAGGGGGCTAGGATCAGCGCTTGCGGAAAAGTCCGGCTACATGCTATCCTGACCTACCCCAACCAAAACAAGGAGAACCCCAAATGGTCCGCATGGTCAACCCCTCCACCAACACCGAGAAAAATCACCCCGCACCCTGGCTCTGGACACTCCTCTGGGCACCACTCTACTTCGCCTACAAAGGAATCTGGCTCCACGCCATCATCAACCTCATCATCTACACCTTCGGCGGCAGCATCATCTACGCCTTCTTCGCAGGCAAAATCATCCGCTCCCACTTCCAGAAAAAAGGATTCCGCGAAGGCAAGGCTACACCTCCGCGCCTCCCTCAACCCTAAGACCCAAGCCAAATCTCGCCCGAAAACAACGGCTTGACAAACATCACCAAAAAACCCATACTCCCACAAAGCGGATGCCGAAACCCGCGAGATAAACCAGTCTCGCGGGCAATCCCAGTATGCGCCTTCCACACCACGAACCCCCGCCCAACCAACAACAAAACACTCCAATGGCTCGCATCGCCGGCGTCAACCTCCCCGCAAAAAAACGAGTCCTCATCGGACTCACATACATCCACGGCATCGGCAACACCAAAGCCGCCGAAATCTGCAAGCGCGCCAACATCAGCGAGTCGCGGCGCGTACACGAACTCAACGACGCCGAAGTGCTCCGCATCCGCGAAGCCATAGACCAGAACTACACCGTGGAAGGCGACCTCCGCCGCGAACGCGCCCTCGCCATCAAGCGTCTCACCGATCTCGGATGCTATCGCGGACTGCGGCACCGTCGCCGTCTCCCCGTCCGCGGACAGCGCACACACACCAACGCTCGCACCCGGAAAGGCAAAGCCATCGCCATCGCCGGCAAAAAAATCGCGGTCAAAAAATAAAACCGCACCCACCTTCACCGTCACCGTCATCATCACCACCTGACTTCACCATCGCCGTCATCGTCATCGTTTAAGTCGTCACCGTCATCACCGTCACTGTCACCGTCATCACCACCACCTGACTTCACCATCGCCGTCATCGTCACCGTTTAAGTCGTCACCGTCATCACCGTCACTGTCACCGTCATCACCACCACCTGACTTCACCATCGCCGTCATCGTCACCGTTTAAGTCGTCACCGTCGCCTTCACCCTCGCCCTCGTCCGTCACCGTCGCCCCAGCCCTCTCCCATGGCCCAAAGCACCTCCACCACCCGTCGCCGCGAACGCAAAAATATCGCAAGCGGCATCGCACACATCAACGCTACCTTCAACAACACCATCGTCAACATCACCGACCGACAGGGCAACACCATCGCATGGTCAAGCGCCGGCGTCCGCGGATTCAAAGGGTCGCGCAAGTCCACCCCGTTCGCCGCGCAGATGGTCGCCGAACACGCCGGACGCAAAGCCAAAGAACACGGCGTGCAAACCCTCGAAGTCAACATCAAAGGACCCGGCTCCGGACGCGAGTCCGCCCTGCGCGCGCTCTCGGCAGTCGGCTTCACCATCACCGTCATTCGCGATGTGACACCTATCCCGCACAACGGATGCCGTCCGCCGAAACGGCGCCGCGTCTAAACGGAGAACACAATGTCAAGCATCACCGACTCCATTCCGCTGGAATCCTCGCAGTTCGTGCGCCCGGGCGCGCTGCAACTCGTCTCCGGCGACAGCACCAGCGACCACTACGCGCGCTTCCTCATTGAACCGCTGGAGCGCGGCTTCGGAACTACGCTCGGAAACGCGCTCCGCCGCGTGCTGCTCTCCTCGCTCTCCGGCGCCGCCGTCACCGCCGTGCAGATCGACGGCGTAAGCCACGAATTCACCTCGCTCGCCGGTGTGCGCGAGGACATCGTTGATATCGGACTCAACTTCAAAGGCGTCCACCTGCGGATGGGCGGCGAACGGTCGCGGCGACTGCGGCTGCGCGCCGAAGGACCGGGCGTCGTCACCGCCGGACAGATAGAGACCGTCGACGACATCCAGATCACAAACCCCGACCATGTCCTCTGCCACCTGGACGACGGCGCCCAGATAGACATGGAAATCACCGTCGCCACAGGACGCGGATACAAAGCCGCGCGCGCGGCGCGGGACGCGTCCTCGCCTATCGGGCTGATACCGCTCGACGCCATCTTCTCGCCCGTGCGCCGCGTCGCATACACCGTCGGCGACACGCGCGTCGACAGCATCACCGACTACGACAGCCTCACTCTTGAAATAGAAACCGACGGCACCGTCGGGCCCGAGGAGGCTATCCGCCGCGCCGCGCAGATCCTGCAGGATCATCTGGCCTTCTTTGTCGCGATCGGCGACGGCGAGGCGGATATGGAGGCGCGCGGGCCTGTGCATGTGACGGATCTGCCGTTCAGTCCGTATTTGCTGAAGCGGGTTGTGGACCTGGAGTTGTCGGTGCGCGCGATGAACTGTCTGCGCGGCGAGAACCTGACCTACATCGGCGACCTGGTTTTGCAGCGCGAGAGCGATCTGATGCGTACTCCGAACTTCGGGCGCAAGTCGCTGGACGAGATCAAGCAGGTGCTCGGGAATCTCGGTTTGTCGCTGGAGATGGATGTCGAAGGGTGGCCTCCGTCTGACGATATTGAGATGCTGCGCAAGCGGTACTCCGAGTTCATTTAGGGGGGCGGTGTTGTGAGGCATCGTCGGGGCGGACGCAAGTTGAATCGCACGGGGTCGCATCGGCGGCTGATGTTTGCGAACATGTCGACTTCGCTGCTGCGTTATGAGCAATTGGTGACGACGGTTGCGAAGGCCAAGGTTTTGCGCGGCGAGGTGGATGGTTTGATCACGCTGGCGAAGCGTGGTGATCTGGCGTCGCGGCGTCGGGCGGCGCGTGTGGTGCGTGATGACGAGGTGTTGCGGAAGTTGTTTGATGTCCTGGGCGCGCGTTATGCGGATCGTCCTGGCGGTTATACGCGGATCATGCGTGCCGGTTTTCGGTATGGGGATGATGCGCCGCGGGCGGTGATTGAGTTGGTGGATCGGGATCCTGCCGCGAAGCCGGCGCGTGCGGAGGATGACGATGATGGCGAGGTTGATGTCATTTAATTAAGAGACAGCGAAGCACTGTCTCTGGCATTAGTGGGACTTTGACTAAGACATTCACGATGTTGGCTCAAGCGAGCGATGCCAACTGATGCCCGCAGGCGCTGCCTGCAAAAAAAAATTAAATTAAAAAGAAAATAATTTATTTAATTAACACCATTAATTGTCAATTAATAATAAGAAAACAATTTATTTAATGACCCCATTATTTGTCTAAGTTAATAAGAGAAGAATTTATTTAATTGACCCCTTAAATAGTCTATTTCTTTTTAATTTAATTTTTTTTGCGGGCTAGCCCGCACCCATCTGCTGGCATCGTTCGCTTGAGCCAGCATCGTGAATGTCTTAGTCAAACGCCCACTAATGCCAGAGGCGGCGCGCCGATTTTAATTGACCCCTTAAATTGTCTATTTAATTTAATTTTAATTTTTTTGCGGGCTAGCCCGCACCCATTAGTTGGCATCGCTCGCTTGAGCCGACA
>JALCBB010000074.1 GCA_028066985.1 Alphaproteobacteria bacterium | reverse complement strand
AATGTCTAAGTCAAACTCCCACTAATGCCAGAGGCTGAACGCCGATTTAATTGACACCTTTATTGTCGTCCATAATAGTCCAACTATTTTTTTAATTTTCTTGCGGGCGGCGCCCGCAGGCGGCAGCGGGTGCGGTTCGCTTGAGCGGCCATCGTGAGCGTCTTAGTCAAACGCCCGCTAATGCCAAAGATCGCACTCCGAAGAGTCCAAAAAATCGGCGCCGTTAACGCCGAAGTCAGCCAGAGAATTAACCCTGGCGCGCCTTAAGACGCGGATTCTTCTTGTTAATCACATAAAGACGACCACGACGCCGCACAATACGACACTCGCGGTCGCGCTTCACAGCACTGCGAAGAGAGTTGCGTACTCGCATCAGAAACCCCACCATAAACAAAGTTAGAAAAAAGCGCCGAAACGCCACACACCACACAATGCCATAATCCCCCCGCGCATGCAAGACCTCCTCAAAACCCTCGCCGCCACCGCCAGCACCAACGCAGGGCTCGTCCTGCTCGCCGCCCTCCTCCTGGAAAATACCACCCCCCTCTGGAAAATCTGGAGCCGCATACCCCACCCCGTCGCCATCATCGGCAAAAATATCGGCAGAATCGCCGAAAATTGGCGGAAATCCAGCGAAAATCCCCCCGCTCAACAAAAACTCGGATGGCTCTTCATCACCCTCCTCGCCGCCACCGCCGCCCTCGTCGGACTCCTCGCCGAATCACTCCTGCTCGCGCTCGGCACCGTCGCCGCCAGCGCCGCCTTCATCATCCGCACCCTCATCGTCGCGACCTTTCTGAGTCAGCGCGAACTGAAATATCGCGTCAATCGCCTCTTCACAACCTTAGACCAGAACGGCGTCGCCGCCGCGCGCCGCGAACTGCACCACATCGCCGGACGCGACCCCGACAACCTGGACGCCGACGCTCTCCGTCGCGCAGGGCTGGAGTCGCTCGCCGAAAATTTCTCCGACGGCACCATCGCCCCCGGACTCTGGTTCCTGTTCTTCGGTCTGCCCGGACTCTTCCTCTACAAAACCGTCAGCACCGCCGACTCAATGATCGGATACACCCAAAAACCCTGGACACACTTCGGTCAGGGCGCCGCCCGCGGCGACGACTTCGCAAACTGGCTGCCCGCGCGTCTGAGCGCCGCGCTGCTGTCGCTGTCCGCCGGACGCGGCGCCGTCCGCGCATGGCGCGTCGCGCGCGAAGACGGCAAAAAACACCGCTCCAAAAACGCCGGCTGGCCCGAAGCCGCAATCGCCGCGCACCTCGGAGTCGCCCTTGGCGGACCGCGCTCCTACTTCGGCGAACAGGTCAACGACAAATGGTTAAACGAAAACGGCTCGCCCTCCCCTGCCCCCGAACACTGCGCGCGCGCCTTCACACTCTACGACCGCGCGCTCGGTCTCTTCCGAATTCTGGCGGCGGTGTGGGCGCTCCTATACGCCGCGCTTTAATCCGCGCTTTGAGCCGGACGCCGCGCAAGATCCAGCCACTCGTCGGCGTTAATATGCTCTTCTAAAAAGTCGGCGCAGTCGTCAAGGGCGCGCTCAACGAGAGACTCAAACTCCGTCGCCGGAAGCCGCGCGTCCGGAAACAAACGCGACAGAAATCCCCGCCGAAATTCGTCGGCGGCGAAAAGTCCGTGGAGATAGCAGCCGAAAATCCTGCCCGCGCGCTGTCCGGCGGCGACACCCCCAAGCGACAAAAACGGCGCCGCCTCGCCGACCGGCTCGGTGCGTCCGTTGTGAATCTCATAGCCCGAAACGGCGAGACCGCTCTCCGCCTCGCAGCCCGACGCCTCAAGCACGACCTTCTCGCGCGCCAGCCGCGTCACGACAGGCAGGAGTCCCAGTCCCTCGCTCGCGCCCGCCTCGCCCTCAACGCCGTCGGCGTCAATGATTTCGCGTCCGAGCATCTGATAGCCGCCGCAGACCCCGACCACGGCGCCGCCCTCCGCCGCCCATCGCCGCAGTTCAAGATCGCGTCCGGACGCGCGCAGCGCCGCGAGGTCCTGACGCACCGCCTTGCTGCCGGGCAGAAAAACAAGGTCGGCGCCCGCGGTCAGCGGCTGCTCCAGAGGCACGACGCGTAATACAACTTTAGGTTGAAAACGCAGAGGGTCAAGGTCGTCGGCGTTGGCGAGGCGCGGCAGTCGCGGAACATGCACGACAATCGCGCGTCCGTCGCCCGTGTGCTGTCCGCCGCCGCCGTCAAGGGCGAGGCTGTCCTCCGGAGGCAGACGCCGCGCGGCGTCGCACCACGGAAAAAGCGCGCGCATTTGCCAGCGCGTGCGACGGGTGATCTCGGCGGCGCCGTCAGTAAAAAGTTTCGGGTCGCCGTGAAATTTATTAATGCAGAATCCGACAACGCGCGCGCGCTCGTTTTCGGAGAGCAGCGCGTGTGTTCCGACGAGTTGCGCGATGACGCCGCCGCGCTCAATATCGCCGACAAGAACGACCGGCACATCGGCGGCGTCGGCGAAGCCCATGTTGGCGAGGTCGCCGTGGCGGAGGTTCGTTTCGGCGGGACTGCCGGCGCCTTCCACGACAACAAGGTCGGCGTCATTAGAAAGTCTCGCAAAGGCGTCAAGGACATGCTGTCGCCACTGCGGGCGGGCGTTGATCCATTCGGCGGCGGAGAAGTTGCCGCGCGGGAGTCCGTTAAGAATGAGGGCGGCGCTGTTTTCGGCCTGCGGCTTGAGCAGCACGGGGTTCATATCGGAGTTCGGCGCGACTTTCGCGGCGCGCGCCTGCAGCGCCTGGGCGCGTCCGATTTCGCCCCACTTTTCGCCGTTAGCGTCGGCGACCGCGGCGACGGCGGCGTTGTTTGACATGTTCTGCGGCTTGAACGGACGCACGGAGAGTCCCCGTCTCGCGTAGAGGCGGCAGAGGCCCGCGACGAGGAAGGATTTTCCGGCGTTGCTGGCGGTGCCTTGAATCATGAGGGCGCGTGTCATTGTCATGGTCCGCTTTTAAGGACGGAAACGGAGACGGCTTTGGTAAAAGGGTCTCTGTGACAGTCCGCGGTCAGGCGGACAATAACGGAGACGATAAAAGAGACGACAATGATGGCTGTCATTGTCATTGTCCTAATCCTCTTTTAAAGACGGAGACGATGGCGGTCATTGTCATTGTCCGCGTTTCAGAATTCTATGCCGCGCTGCGCCTTGACGCCGCTTCGGAACGGATGCTTGACAAGCGTCATCTCCGTTACAAGATCGGCGGCGGCGACAAGTTCATCGGGCGCGTTGCGTCCCGTGACAACAGCGTGTGTTCCCGTCGGACGCGACCGAAGTTCGGCGATAACTTCGTCCAGCGGCAGAAGATCGTAGCGGAGGGCGATGTTAAGTTCGTCCAGCAGGACAAGATGACAGCCGGGGTCGCGCAAAAATTCTTTCGCCTTCTCCCACGCGGCGGCGGCGGCGGCGAGGTCGCGCGCCCTGTCCTGCGTGTCCCAGGTGAAGCCTTCGCCCATCGCGTGGAAAATAATGCGCTCCGGCGGCAGACGCGTCAGAAAACTGCGCTCGCCCGTCTCCCACTTGCCCTTGACAAACTGCACGACCGCGACACGCTGCCCGTTGCCGAGCGCGCGCAGAACCAGACCGAACGCCGCCGTAGACTTGCCCTTGCCGTTGCCGCTGTGGACAATCAGCAGTCCCTGCTCGCGGGTTTTGGTCGCAATGATCTTCTCGCGCGCCGCCTTCTTCTTCGCCATCCGCTCGTTGTGACGGCGGTTGAAGTCGTCATCGCTTTCGCCGGGTCTTCTCTTCATTTTGTATCCCTCGCGGCAAGCGCCTCAAGACGGGCGCGGACATGATTGGAACGATTCTGCCACAAGGCGCGCTCCTGCGCCTCTATAAATCGCGCCGCCATCTCGGCGAGCGCGGCGGGGTTGGCGTCGGCGAGGAAGCCGCGCACGGCGTCGTCCTCTATGTAGGCGTCGTACAGCGCGTCAAAGTGATGCGCCTGAACGGCGGTCGTGGTCGCCGCGAAAGCGAAAAGATAATCAACGGTCGCCGCCATCTCAAAGCCGCCCTTGTATCCGTGGCGCATCATCGCGTTTATCCATTTCGGATTCGCGGCGCGCGCGCGGACGACGCGTCCTATCTCCTCGCCGAGAGTGCGGACGCGCGGCGACCACGGACGCGAATGATCGTTGTGATAAGTCACAGGGTCGGCGCCCGAAAGCGCGCGGACAGCCGCGGTGAGTCCGCCCTCAAACTGATAGTAGTCGTCCGAGTCCAGAAGGTCATGCTCGCGGTTGTCCTGATTATGCACGACCGCCTCAACACGCGACAGCGCCGAAGTCAATTCGTCGGCGGCGGGGGCGCCGTAGTCGCTCGCGCCGTACGCGAAGGCGCTCCATCCGAGCCATGCCTGGGCGAGGTCGTTTTCCTCGTGCCACGCGCCGCTGTCAATGAGCGCCTGAAGTCCGGCGCCGTACGCGCCGGGCGCCGAGCCGAAAATGCGCCGCGACGCGCGGGCGCGGGCGCGTGTTTCGTCCAGCCCTTCTGACTGAAGGCGGGCGGCGGTGTCGGCGACATTCTGCGCGAGCGGATTGTCGTCGGGCGGTTCGTCCAGCGCGGCGACGGCGCGCACGGCGTCGTCAATCAGTTTCATCTGCGCGGGAAAGGCGTCGCGGAAAAATCCCGAAATGCGAAGCGTAAGATCAACACGCGGGCGTCCGAGAACAGAAACAGGCAGCACCTTGATGCCGGTGACGCGGCGCGAGGCGGCGTCCCACTCGGGCTGGACGCCGATGAGGGCGAGCGCCTGCGCGATGTCGTCGCCGCCGGTGCGGAGGTTCGCGGTTCCCCACGCGGAGAGCGCGAGGTGGCGGGGCCAGTGTCCGTGGTCGCGGCGGTGACGATGGACGAGTTGGCGCGCCGAATTCCAGCCGAGATTCCACGCCGAGGGAGTCGGCACGGCGCGCGGGTCAAGGGAGTAGAAGTTGCGTCCTGTGGGGAGGACTTCGGGGCGTCCGCGGGACGGCGCGCCCGACGGACCGGGCGCGACAAACTGACCCGCGAGTCCTTTAAGAAGAGCGTCGCGCTCGCTGTCGCCGCATTTCTCAAAGGCGGGGACGAGTTGTTCGCGCATGAATTCCATGACTTTGCGTGTTGCCGTCCAGTTTTCGGGGGGGGCGGCGCGTCCTTCAACGAGCGCGAGGGAGAGGAGTTCCAGCCGTTCCACGGTGTCGCCGACGGAGCGCCAGGGCTTGTCGGACTGCTCGCGGAGAATTTCCGGGCGCGCGCCGGTGTAGTCGGCGGCGAGCGGCGCGGCGGCGTTGCCGTTAATCGGGCTTTTAACGGGAGGACGACCGCCGCCGTCACTGTCACTGCCATTAATAGGACTCTTAACGGCGAGACGACCGCCGTCACCGTCATCGCTGTCAATTGGACTTTTAACGGAGGGACGATTGCCGTCACTGTCACTGTCACTGTCATTAATAGGACTCTTAACGGCGGGACGACCGCCGTCACCGTCATCGCCGTTAATCGGGCTTTTAACGGGGGGACGATTGCCGGCGCCGTCATTGTCATTAATAGGACTCTTAACAGCGGGACGACCGCCGTCACCGTCATTGTCATTAATAAGACGACCATCGGCGGCGCCGTCATTGCCCCCTTCACCGTCACCGTCATTGTCTCCGTCAACCGACGGATTCAACGGATCAAAACCAAGACCCATATCATCCGACAACGCCCGCAACAACGACACATCGCCGCCATCTCCGCCGCGCGGACAGCGCAACAGCGACACCAGCAACTCAGAACGCTCGCTCGCGCCAGGCAACTCGCCATATATATGCAAACCCGCGCGTATCTGCATCTCCTTCAACTCGCAAAGATGATTGTCAAGCAGCGCCAACGCGTCAAGTCCGGCGGCGCCGTCACCGTCGCCGCTCCCGTTGATAAGACCGATGTCCCGATCCAAACCCGCGTCAGACGCGACCCCCAGAATGTCGCCGCGCAAACCCTCGGCACGGCGCGGGTCAAGCATCGCCGCCTCGTAATACTCGTCCATCAAAGACTCAAGCAGCGAAAGCGAACCATACAACTCGGCGCGTCCCAACGGCGGCGTCAGATGATCCAGTATCACCGCGCCGCTCCGCCGCTTCGCCTGCGTTCCCTCGCCGGGGTCGTTCACAATAAACGGATACAGCAACGGCACGCCGCCAAGCAAAGCGTCAGGCCAGCAACAGCGCGACAACGCCACAGACTTGCCGGGCAGCCACTCCAAATTGCCGTGCTTGCCGAACTGCACCACAACATCAACTCCCGCGCGAAGCCAGAAATAAAACGCCAGATAACCATGCGGCGGCACCAATGCAGGATCATGATAAGTCGCCGCAGGATCCAGATGATACCCGCGCGACGGCTGAATGCCGACAAAAACTTCGCCAAGCCGGAAACCAGACACCGCGAACGCGTCATCACGGAAAAACGGGTCGTCCTCGGGAACGCCCCAGCGCGCGGTCACAGCCTCGCGCAACTCGTCCGGCAAGCCGCGCCAGGCCGCCTCGTAATCGTCGCGCGACAGAAAAATCTCAGCCTCGCGCGACGGGTCCGCCGCCGACGCAAGGCCGAGCAGACGCGACATCAGCGCGGCGCCGTCATCGGGAAGGTTATCGCCGAGCGCGTATCCCGCCGCGCGCAACTCGCGGAACACACGCGCAAGACTCTCAGGCGTGTCAAGGCCGACACCGTTGGCAAGGCGTCCGTCACGCGAAGGATAATTCGCAACCACAAAACCGACGCGGCGCTCGTCCTCTTTTAACCGCGCAAGCCGCGACCATCCACGCGCCAGACGCGCAAAATGCGCGACACGCTCCTCCTCGGCGACACGGCGCATCACCTCACATTCAACGAGAGAGTCAAAGCCCGCCTCCTCCTTGAACGAAACGGCGGCGGTGAAAACGCGTCCGTCAACCTCGGGGAGCGCGACATTCATCGCCAACTCGCGCGGCGGCAAACCGGCAGACGAAGACAGCCACTCCGCGCGCGAAATGCCCGCAAGCGCAACCTGAAACTCCGGCGCCGCTCCCGCGAAAATACGCGCGGCGCCGTCACCGTCGCTGTCTCCGAGACGCTCGTCGCCAGGACGCACAAGCGCAAAACCCGTCGTGTTCACTATCAGATCCGGCGACAAGGCAAGGTCGTCAAGAATTCGGCGCGACGCCGCATCACGCAGACTCTGCACGAAAATCGCAAGCGGATTAATGCCGACTCTCTCAAGCGCGCGGACAAGAGCGTCAATCGGCGCCGTCTCGCCCGACAGATAAAACGCGCGGTAAAAAAGAATGACCGCCACCGCGCCGCCCTCGCGCCAGCCCGCGCGCACCTCGGCGAGACTGACCGCGCCGCGTCCGGGCAAATACGGCGCCGCCGCCAGAACAGGACGCGGCGGCTGCCACTCGGCGGCGCGTCCGATATGCGCGGCGGCGTAGAGGAGAAAGTTTCTGTAATTCTCGGCGCCGCCCTGATTGCAATACGCCAGAAACTGCGCGCGCTCCGCAACGGCAAGCGTGGACAACGCCGCCATCTCTTCGTCATCGCGCTCGTCGCCGGGAAGCAAGGCAAGCGGCACCCCGCGCGCGGCGCACGCCGAAACAAGCGCGTCAACGCCGTGCGTCCAGTAACCGCGGCCGCCGAGCAAACGCAGCACGACCAGACGCGCCTCGGACGCCGCAAGGTCGGCGAAACGGCGGGAGGACGCGGCGTCCGTCATCTGCAGGGGGTTCGCAAGCCGCAAGCGAAACGACTCCGGCGGCTGCAAAGGCAGCAACTCGCGCCGCGCCGACGCCATCAGCGACAACTCCGAGTCCGCGGCGGAAAGAAAAAAAACATCGCCCGCCGTGCGCGCCGAGTCCGCCCCGTGCGCGTGGTCATGCCCATGCGCGTGATCGGCGACGCCCGCAAGAAGATGCATTTTGTACTACTTGTCCCGCGGCTTCAGCGACAGCGGAAGTCCGGCGGCGACAAACAACACACGGCCGGCGCGCGCCGCAATGCGCTGATTCAACTGCCCGCACATGTCAATGAACTCGCGCGCCATGCGATTGTCGGCGACAACGCCCTGCCCCACCTCGTCGGAGACCAGCACCGAAAGACCCGTTCGCGCCGCGAGCGCGTTCAGAAGTTCGTCCGCCTTCGGGGCGAGCGGCGGGACATCGCCCGCCTCCAGCATGCGCGACAGCCAGAGCGCGGCGCCGTCAACGAGAAGGGGGGCGTCCGCGGGAATGTCGGCGACAGCGCGCGGCAGAAACCGCGACTCCTCAGTGACCCGCCAGCCGTCGCCGCGGCGCGCACGATGCAGACGGATGCGCTCGGACATCTCGCTGTCCGCGGCGCGCGGCTCGGCGGTGGCGATGTAGTGCGGCGCCGTTTGCGCTCCCGCCTCGCGGACGAGAAGTTTCTCGGCGTACTCGCTCTTTCCAGAGCGCGTGCCGCCGAAAATAAAGGCAAGGTTCGGGATTTCGTCGTGGCTCATCGGCGTGTCGGCTTCGCGGCGTTCCGTGCTAACATAGACAATATGGACAGCGATAGGAACACTCCTGGCGGGGAGAAACCGCTCCCCGGCGGCGGGGCGCTGGACGCGGCGCGCGCCTTCATCGCGCTGCGAGTCGCGATCCTGACCGTGTCGGACACCCGCAGCCCCGACAGCGACAAGTCCGGCGACCTCCTCGCGGGACGCATCGCCGGCGCCGGGCATGTTCTCGCCGCGCGGACGCTCGTGCGCGACGACCCCGCGCAAATTCGCGCCGCGCTCGAAGACTGGATCCGCGACGGCGCCGTCGATGTCGTGCTGACAACCGGCGGCACGGGAGTGACGGCGCGCGACTGTACTCCTGATGTTGTCGAGTCGCTGCTGACGCGGCGGCTGGACGGGTTCGGCGAGCATTTTCGCCGTATCAGTTCCGAGATCATCGGGACATCGGCGCTGCAGTCGCGCGCGGTGGGCGGCGTCGCGGACGGCACATTTATTTTCGCGCTGCCCGGCTCGCCGTCCGGATGTCGCGACGCGTGGGACGGCGTGCTGCGGTGGCAGTTGGATTCGCGGGTGCGTCCGTGCAATCTTGCGGAGATGCTGTCCCGCCTTTAGTGTGTTTTCGGGCCCGGTGGCAGAGTGGTTATGCGGAGGACTGCAAATCCTTGTACGCCGGTTCAATTCCGGCCCGGGCCTCGGTTTCTGGTTTGCGTTCGGGGGGCGGAGTGTTGTAGGGTTTGTGTGTTGTTCCGCGGTAGCTCAGTTGGTAGAGCGGGTGGCTGTTAACCACCGGGTCGCAGGTTCGAGTCCTGCCCGCGGAGCGTTTATTTGGTGTGACGGCGGAGGCGGCGCTGTCTCCGTGGCTCAGGAGACAGCGCCGGCTTTTGGCATTATTCAGGAGACAGACGAAGCGCGTCCCTTGGCATTTAAATAATTATAGAGACAACGAAGCGCGGCCCTTGGCATTAGTGGGCGTTTGACTAAGACATTCACGATGTTGGCTCAAGCGAACGGCACCAACTGATGCCCGCAGGCGCTGCCTGCAAAAAAAATTAAATTAAAAAGAAA
>JALCBB010000004.1 GCA_028066985.1 Alphaproteobacteria bacterium | reverse complement strand
TTTTTTTGCAGGCAGCGCCTGCGGGCATTAGTTGGCATCGCTCGCTTGAGCCGCTGTCGTGGCTAGTCTGAATTTAACGCCCACTAATGCCAAAGGCCGCACTTCGTCTGTCTCCATTAATAGTTACTCGTCCTCAGGCAGCACAATCAGCAGATCCTCAGGCCGGACAAAACCAAGCTCCCGCAACGCGCCCTCGTCAAGCAAATCCGCATCCAGAGACTCCGCGCGCAATAAACCCGCGCGCCGCTCCAGAACCTCGCGCCGATCACGCAACTCCCCCAACTCGCCCTCAAGCCGCTCGACTCGCAGCTCCAGCAGCCGCTGCTCCTGTAAACGATGCCGGCCCTGAACCAGCGTCAGCAGCAAATAAAAAAATAAAACCCCGAGCAAAGCGCCCCACGCGACCTGCCGCCGCCGGCGCCTCCGCCGCCGGCGCTGCTGCGCGCTGAGATGCTCGGGCACCCCCATACCCCGACAAACACCAGCGCTCAGCGGCGCATGTGGCCGAGAATGTTGAGAATGTGCACAAACAAAACCACAAAACTGCCGTACAACTGCAGCGCCCCCAGAATAGACTTGCGCGCGATCACAACCTCGCCCGCCTCGCCCGTGCCGGGAGAATCATAATAACTCTGCCGCAACGACTGCACCTCCCAGGCCGTCACCGCCGAGAAAAGTCCGACAACAGCGACCGAAATCAGCAGGTCAAGCATCTGATTGCCGACAAAAAGATTCACCACCGCCGCCACAAGAACTCCGAGAATCATCATCACCGCGAAAGTGCCGACACGGGTGAGATTGCGCTTCGTGGTGTATCCGTAAAGACTGACGCCCGCGAATGTCGCCGAAGTGATGAAAAAGGCGCGCACGAGGAGTCCAGGATCCACCTGCAGATAAAGATTGATGATCGGAGCGATGAAAAATCCCCAGAGACCGGCATACGCCCAGAAAGTGATCTGCGCCGCGTTCAGAGACTTCGTGGCGATGATTCGGGGAGCGAAGAGTCCGAGTCCGATGATGGCGAAAAAGCCGATGATCCCCGCGCCCTGCGCGAACGCGAGCAGCACAGGCACCGACGCCACAAAAAGCGAAACCGCGCCCGTGAAAGCGACGGCAAGCGCCATCCAGTTGAAAACACGGAGCATGAAGGCGCGCTCGCCCTCGTTAATAACATCAGAAGCAGGCTGCGCAACGGCGCCGCCCCACTGACGAGGCTGCTGGTCGGACATCGGAAGTTCCTCTCCTAGGGGGTTCGCAGGGGTCTCGGTTATACTCCGAATTTAGGGGTTTTAAAGGAGAAAATCAAGGTTTCCATGCGCGCGAATCGCGGGAGGGGCAAAGACCGGGCGCGGAGGCGAAAAGTCGTGTATTTCAGGGGAGTTGCGCGGGGCGGAGATTTCGGGCGGGGGCGTCCTGCCCGTCGGGGCGGCGGGGAGGATTTTCCGCGATAAAAATCTCTTTGAGAATCAAGGGGGTTTTCTGAAGGTCTTGCCGGGGAGGGCTTTCGGGCGCAAAATACGAACATTGAGCATGCCCTTGGGCGCGGCGCGCGGGAGGCGATGTCTTCCGCCGCGCGAACGGACTCCGGGAGCCCCCTGCCGGAGGAGTAAAGCGCCGAAGGGTTGAGCAAGGCGGTCGCGACCAAAGTTCCCCCCTTGGCGCGCCGCCTTGCGCGTTTCTGGAACCCGATTTCGCGGCGGCGCCGACAGCGACAATGATGGTGACGGCGGATGGTGTCTGAAAATTCTCCGGGACTTCGGGTGATGTCGTGGAATGTGAATTCGGTGCGGCGGCGGCTTTCGCAGGTCGGACGGCTGGCGCGGGTTTTGCGTCCGGATGTGCTGTGTCTGCAGGAGACGAAAGTCGCGGACGACTTCTTTCCGCGCGACGCCTTCCGGCGATGGGGATACGAGCATCAGATCGTGCTCGGACAGGGCGGATATAACGGCGTCGCGATTTTGTCGCGGCGGCGTCTCGAGGCGCGTCCTGTGCGGCGCTGGCGCGGCAAAGAGGATAAGCGGCACTTGTCAGCGGCAGTGGAGATCGCGCCGGGCGGACGCGAGGTGGAGTTGCATTGTTTTTATGTTCCGTCGGGCGGCGGTGTCGCGAGTCGGGAGCGAAATCCGAAGTATGACGACAAACTGCGTTTTCTGTCGGCGATGACGCGCTGGTCGCGCACCCTGGACGCGGAAACTCCGCGGCTGCTGGTCGGCGATCTGAATGTGGCGTGGCTGGAGACGGATGTCTGGAATCACGAGACGGCGTGGCGGAGTGTCGGGCATACGGATCTGGAGCGGGAGAGTTTCGGGCGGATGGTGCGCGCGGGCGGCTGGACGGATCTGGAGCGCGAGCGGGTGCCGGCGGCGGAGTTTCATTTCAGCTGGTGGACGTACCGGCATCCTGGCGCGTTCGGGGCGGGGCGGGGGTGGCGACTGGATTACGCGCTGGGTTCGCCCGGCCTGGCGCCGCATGTTGTCGGGACGGACACGGTGTCGCGTGTGCGCGGCTGGAAGGGCCCGAGTGATCATGCTCCGATAGTTGTCGACCTTGATGAAACTAATTAAGAACCAGCCTCTGGCATTAGTGGGAGTTAAATTCAGACTAGCCACGACAGCCGCTCAAGCGAACTGCGCCAACTGATGCCTGCGGGCGTCGCCCGCAAAAAATTAAATAGAAATTAATTGACAATTAATGGACAGACGAAGTGCGAATTTTGGCATTAGTGGGCGTTTGACTAAGACATTCACGATGTTGGCTCAAGCGAACAGCACCAACTGATGCCTGCAGGCGCTGCCTGCAAAAAAATAAATTAAAGATTAAATGGACTATTTAGGGGGTCAATTAAATAAATTATTTTCTTTTTATTTTTAATTTTTTTGCGGGCTAGCCCGCACCTGTCTGCTGGCATCGCTCGCTTGAGCGGCTATTGTGAATGTCTTAGTCAAACGCCCACTAATGCCAAAGGCCGCGCTTCGCCTGTCTCATTCTCAAGGGGAGGGGGAAAGGGAATTCGTGTCAGGGTCAAACCAGAGCGGCGAGTGTCCGCAATGCTCCAGAAAACGCACAAGATCACCGACCGCCAGACGCGTCGTCGCCGTGTTAACAAGCGGATGCGCATTCACCTCCTCAGACCGAACAAGCGCCGCGTCAAGCACAACACGAACCTCGCAACCAGCATCCGCAAACACCGCAAGCGGCGTCACAGCGCCAGGCAAAACCCCAAGCAGGCGCATCAGAACATCAGCATCCGCAAACGAAAAACGACCGGCGTCCAGCGCGCGCGCCAGACCCCGCAGATCAACCCGGCGCTCCTCAAGACAAGTGTAAAGCCAGTACGACCTCTCGCGCTTCCCCCGTCGCGCCACAAGAAACAAATTCTTGATATGCGCGCCGGGCAGCTCGCCGCGCAGACGCCGCGAGTCCTCCACAGTGAAAAGCGGCGGATGGCGCGAGGTGTGCCGCCGAATCCCGAGATCGTCAAGCAGGCGGAAAAGCGCGTCCTGGCCGGGGCTGTCGCTCATGGTCTGGTATTTCTGCCACAGGAGTGCTATAGCCACAAGACGCGCGCCGCTCCGGCCGCCGCGCGGGACTTCTGCGACGGGATCCTGTCCGCCATGGCACGCACGATCTACATAGTGTTCTCGGGCTTCTGCGCGCTCCTCGTGACGATGGGACTGGCGCGCTTCAGTTTCGCCACCCTCATTCCGCTCGCCATAGAGGCAGGATGGTTCTCCGAAACGCAAACCTACACCCTCGGCGTCGGCAACCTCTTCGGATACCTCGCCGGCGCGCTGCTGGCGTCGTTCTCGTGGTTCCGCGTGCCGTCCGGAGCGGCGATACGCGCGTCTTTGTGCGTGGCGGCGCTGAGTTTTTTCGCGTGTTCGCGTCCCGGCGAGTTCGCGTGGTTCGCGTTTTTTCTCTTCGCCGGCGGCATGACCTCGGGAGTGGTGCTGGTCCTGGCGATGCTCAATGTGCAGTCGCGCACGCCGCCGCCGCATCATGCGCTGATCGGCGGCATCCTGGTTTCGGGAATGGGCGGCGGTCTGATTTTGTCGGGGCTGCTGGTGCCGCTGTTGTCGGAATTGAGTCTGACGACGGTGTGGCTTGGTCTGGGCGTGACATGTCTGGCGCTGACGGGACTGACCTGGGCCGCGTGGAGCGACGACACCCGCGAGTCTTCGCAGACGGAAACGGCGACGGTGACGACAGCGCCGGCGCGAACGGCGGCAGAAACGGCGCCGGCAATGACGGCGACAACGGCGACAATGACGGCGGCAGAAACGGTGTCGGCGGATTCGTCCGTGGATTCGGCGGTTCATCGTCTGGTTGTCGGGAGTTATATTTCGTATTCGCTGAGTTCGCTGAGTCTGGCGATGCCGCAGGTGCTGTTTATTGATTTTGTGGTGCGCGAACTCGGTTACGGGATGTCGACGGGCGGATTGTACTGGCAGATGATGGGAGCGGGCGCGATTTTCGGCTCTCTCTGTTTCGGACGCTTCGCCGACAGGTTCGGCCGCGGTTTTTCGTATCGCGTGGCTTTGCTGGCGCTGGGGGTGACGCTGCTGGTTCCGATAGCGAGTGTTAATGTGTGGGTGCTGGGCGTGATGTCGTTCTGCATCGGGGTGTTTAATTTCGCGCAGGTCGGAGTGCTGGCGGCGCGGCTTCGCGCTTTGCTCGGAGGCGACGAGGTGTTGAGCCGGCGGGTGTGGGCGCGGGCGTCGTTTTTGTTCGGTTTGTTTCAGGCGGCGGGGTCGGCGTTTTATGTGTGGCTGCTGGTCACGCTGGGGGGATACGAGGGGTTGTTTCTGCTGGCGGGGGGGTTCGCTTTGCTGGGCGGGGTGGTGGAGTTTTCGGTGGCGCGGCGGCATGGTTCGTCGGAGTTGCCTGTGTGTCCGTAGGTGTGGTATAGTTTTTGTGTATGCGGGCGTAGCTCAGGGGTAGAGCACAACCTTGCCAAGGTTGGGGTCGAGGGTTCGAATCCCTTCGCCCGCTCAGTGGCGGCGGGCAGCGCCCGCGGGCTTAAGTGGGTGTTGTTCGCTTGAGGCGGGCAGCGCCCGCGGGCTTAAGTGGGTGTTGTTCGCTTGAGGCGGGCAGCGCCCGCGGGCTTAAGTGGGTGTTGTTCGCTTGAGCGACTGCTTTAAGAGTCTGAATTCAGCGCTCACTAATGCCAGAGGTTTGTTCTACGGGACTTTTCGAAGTGCGGTCTCTGGCATTAGTGGGAGTTTGACTTAGACATTCACAGTGTTGGCTCAAGCGAACTGCGCCAACTGATGCCTGCGGGCGCTGCCCGCAAAAAATTAAAATTGTCTTTCTCTTTAATTAAGGGACAGACGACCGCCACGGTGTCAATTAAATCGTGGTTGAACCTGCGGCCGTTGTCCGCAAAGTTAAAATTGTTTTTCACTGACGGACGACAGGGTGTGCAGGTTAATTAAATGACCGAGGTGTTTTTCGGGATTGACGGCGGCGGCAGCGGCACGCGGGCGGCGTATGCGCCGCGCGACGGCGCGATACGCGGACGCGGCGCGGCGGAATCCAGCAATCTGACGAGTTACGAGACGCTCGCGGCGGAGCGCATTGTCGCGGCGGCGTCCGAGGCGGCGCGCGCGGCGGGCGCGGACAACGGCGATCTGGCGCGGATATTTTCGGCGAGTCACGCGGTGCTGGGTCTCGCGGGTTCCAACATTGACGCGGCGGCGGCGGCGCGTGTTTCGGCTCGTCTGCCGTTCGGCTCGCTGCGCATTGTGAGCGACTCCGAGACGGCGCTCGCGGGCGCGCTCGGCGACGCGGACAGCGACGGCGCGCTTGCTTTGCTCGGCACGGGTTCGGTGTATATCGCGCGGCGCGGCGGCGAGATTTTCCGTCTGGGCGGCTGGGGTTTCATGGGAGGCGATCAGTCGTCGGGCGCGGTGATCGGTTTTGAGGCGGTGCGCGAGTCGCTCCTGGCGCATGACGGAGTGACGCCGCGCACGCCCCTGACGACGGCGATCCTTGAAGAGTTCGGCGGAGACGCGCCGCGTCTGGCGTTGTTCGCGGCTTCGGCGACGCCGCGCGACTTCGCGGGGTATGCGCCGCGGGTTTTCGCGGGCGCGCGCGACGGAGACGAGACGGCGGCGGCGATCATCGCGCGCGCGCTGTCGGCGTTGGAGGCGACCCTGGCGGCGTTGTGTCCGGAGCGTTCACCGCGTCTGTTTCTGCTGGGGGGCTTGAGCGGACTTTACGCGCCTTTGCTGTCTTCGCGCTGGCGCGGATGTTTGTCGGAGCCGCTTGGCGATGCTCTTGAGGGGGCGATTCTGCTTGCGCGCGGCGAGCGCGGCGGCGGCTGACTTCGGGTTTTTGCGGACGGCGAAAATCTGCTAGGGTTGTCTTTCGGGAGAGGCTTAAATGGCGCGAAAGACACGCACGACAAAAAAACAGGCGAGAGGGCGGGTGTCCTCATCGTCCCCGTCGACCAAAAAGGTGACAAAGAAGGCGTCCGCGAAGCGGGCGACAAAAACGGCGCCGAAAAAAAGCCGGACAAGGAGACGGACAGCCTCATCGTCCCCGTCGACCAAAAAGGTGTCAGTGAAGCGGGCGACAAAAACGGCGTCCGCGAAGCAGGCGACAAAAAAGGCGAGAGGACGCGCAGCCTCGTCGTCCCCGGGGACAAAAACGGCGGCGACAAAAAAACGGGCGGCGAGGCGGGCGGCTTCATCGTCCCCGTCGACCAAAAAGGTGACAAAAAAGGCGGCGACAACGGCGGCGGCGCCAAAGGCGGGAGCGAAGAGACAGGCAAAAGCCGGCAGCGTGCGCGACCGCCTGAGCGCCGAAAGCCTCGGCTACCTGCGCGCGCCGCGCGGCAAGCCGACGCAGACCCTCTTCGCACTCGCCGGACAGGCGGGCGGCATTGACCTCGGCGACGCGTCCGACAAAAAAGAACTCGCGCTCGCGGCGCGCTACCTGCCCGCCCTCTTCGCCACCACAACCGACGAAGCCCTGCGCGCGCGCGATCCGGCCGCGCTCGCGGCGGCGGCGGCGCACAGTTTCCGCCGTCTGCGAAGACGCGCGGGCGGACGCGAGATTCTTGAAGTCTTTCACGCGCCGTCATCCGACCCGATGTCGGCGGCGCGTCCGTTTCTGCTGACGATTCACGACGACAAGCCGTTCCTCGTCGACAGCACCCTCGCGGCGCTGAATCGTCTCGGCGTTGAGACGCGCCTCGTGCTGCATCCGGTCGTCTCCGTCGTCCGCGACTCCGGCGGACGCCTCACGCACCTCGTCCCCGGCTCCAGAGCCGACGCGGCCGGCGAGACCGGCACAACAGCCGAAACACGCGGACGCAAAAGCGAATCCGTCGTGCTGATAGAACTCTCGCCGAGCGCGGTGGAACGAATGGCGGAGATTCACGCCGAGATGCGCTCAACCTACGCCGACCTCAACCTCGCCGTCGCCGACTGGCGCGCGATGCGCCGCCGCTGCCGCGAAATCGCCGACATCCTCGCCGCCGACGCCTCGTCCTCACGAAGCGAAAAACGCGCCGAAGAAGCCGAGTTCCTGCGCTGGCTCGCCGACGATCACTTCACATTCCTCGGCGCGCTGACCGGCACCGAGCGCCGCCGCAGTCAGAGCCGGGCGCTCGGCATTTTCCGTCGCCGCGAAAATCTGCCGAAGACGCGCCACGAGCCGCCCGGCCGTCTGGTGATCTGGAAATCCAGCATGCGCTCGCGCGTTCATCTGGACGCGCCGATGGACCTCGTGGTCGTGCGCCTTCCCGCCGCGCGCGGACAGAAGCCGGTCTTCGCGATGTTCGTCGGACTCTTCACCTCCAATGTGTATTTCATAGACATCGGCGAGATTCCGATCCTGCGCCGCAAACTCGTGGAAATCACCGGACGCGCCGGCCTCTCGGAGTCGTCGCACAGCGGCAAGGCGCTGCGGCATATCCTCAACACCTGGCCGCGCGACGAATTGTTTCACCTTCCCGCCCCGCACACGGCGGAACTCGCGGTCGCGATAGAAAGCCTTCAGGAACAGCCCGGCACGCGGGTCTTCGCGCATCACGAGACGACCGAGCAACTCTGGTATGTGACGCTCTGCCTGCCGCGTCTCAATGTGAGCGAGGCGGCGCTGGAAGAAATCCGCCGCTATGTCGCGCGCGCCCTGGACGCGAAGCCGCACGCCCTCCGCGCCGTTCACGACGAAAGTTCGCTCGTCCGCGTTCACGGACTCTTCATCGGCGCGCGGCGGCAGATTTCGCTGCAGCGACTGACGCGCGAGATTGACGAGCGTCTGCGTTCGTGGCGCGAGCGTCTGGCGCGGCGTCTGATAGAACGCCTCGGCGAGGAGCGCGCGGCGGCGGTGCTGCGCCGATGGGGCGGCAGCATCTCCGACGAATACGCCGACCGCTACGCGCCGATTCAGGCGTCGGCGGATCTGGCGTGGCTGGATCAGGTCGCCGAAGAGGCGGAACTGCGCGCGCGGCTGGAGTGGTTCGGCGATCATGTGAGCGCGCGCGCGTCTCCGGGGGAGCGGGCGTATGACGCGCCCGGCGATGTTCCTTCGGGCGAGGCGCGTCTGGCGTTTCGCTGTCTGCATCCGGGCGATCAACTTTCGCTCTCGGACACGCTGCCGGTGCTTGAGCGCATGGGGTTCCGCGTGCGCGAGGAGCATACATTTTCGTTCCGCACGACGGGCGGCCACCGCATCTGGCTCTACGACTTTTCGCTGCTGCTCGGAGACTCGCCGCCGCCGCCGGCGCACATCCGCGAGGCGCTGGCGGAGTGCTTTGTCGGCGTCCTCACAGGACGCATTGAAGACGACCGCATGAACGGCCTGGTTCTGCGCGCCGGCCTGTCGCCACAGGAGGCGGCGATTCTGCGCGCCTTCGGCCGTTATCTTCTGCAGACGCGTTTTCCGGCGAGTCTGGATTCCATCGCCAACGCGCTGATGCGGACGCCGGCGGCGGCGCGGATGCTGGTGTCGCTGTTTGAAACGCGCCTCCGCCCGGACGCGGGGGAAACGGAGACAGCGACGGTGACGGAGACGGAGACAGAAACGGTGACGACGAGCGCGCCATCGTCATCGTCCGCGTTAATGTCCTCGTCCGCGAAGGTGACAGAGACGGTGACAGCGGGCGCATCATCGTCACCGTTAATGTCCCCGTCATCGTCCGCGACGGTGACAGCGACGGTGACGGCGACAGCAAAAGAACGCAAGCGGCGCGGCGCGGCGATTGAAACACAAATTGAAAAAACCCTGGAAGCCGTCTCGGACGCCGCGCAGGACAGAATCCTCCGCGCCCTCCTGGAAGTGGTGCGCGCGATCGTCCGCAGCAACTACTGGCGCGCCGGCGCCGACAGCCGCAGCGGCGAAGTCGTGTCGTTCAAACTGGAGCCGCGCCGCCTTGAGTTTCTGCCGCGTCCGCGTCCGCTCGCCGAGATTTTCGTCTCGGCGCCCGACTTTGACGGCGTGCATCTGCGCTTCGGACGCATCGCGCGCGGCGGACTGCGCTGGTCCGACCGCCCGGACGACTTCCGCGACGAAATTCTCGGACTCGCGAAGGCGCAGGAAGTGAAAAACGCGGTGATTGTTCCCGCGGGCGCGAAAGGAGGCTTCGCCCTGCGCCGTCCGCCCGCCGAGCGCGCGGCGCTGGCGACCGCGGGCGAGGACGCGTATCGCCGCTTCATCACCGCGCTCCTTGAGGTGACCGACAACCGCGACGCCGCCGGCGCCCTTCTGCGTCCGGAAGGCGTGGTCTGTCTGGACGCGCCCGACCCCTATTTTGTTGTCGCGGCCGACAAAGGCACGGCGAATTTTTCCGACATCGCCAACGGCGTCGCGGCGGCGCACGACTTCTGGCTGCGCGACGCCTTCGCGTCCGGCGGGTCGGCGGGCTACAACCACAAGGAGATGGGAATCACCGCGCGCGGCGCGTGGGAGTCGGTGCGCCGCCATTTCCGCGAACTCGGACGCGACGCCGACACCGCGCCGCTCACGGTGACAGGCGTCGGCGACATGTCGGGCGATGTTTTCGGCAACGGACTGCTGTTGTCGCGCTCGCTGCGGCTGGTGGCGGCGTTCAATCATCGCTGGATATTTCTGGATCCGAATCCCGACCCGTCCGTTCAGTTCGCGGAACGCCGCCGGCTCTTTCGCGGCGGCCTGGACTGGAATCATTTTGACACGGCGAAGTTGTCGCGCGGCGGCGGCGTGCATGCGCGTTCGGAGAAACAGATTCGCCTGAGCGAGGCGGCGGCGCGGCGTCTGGGAGTTGACGCGGGCGAGATGCCGCCGGCCGACATCATGCGCGCGATTCTCCGCGCCGAAGCCGACCTGCTGTGGTTCGGCGGCATCGGCACTTATGTGCGCGGCAGTCATGAGAGCGACGCGGCGCTCTCCGACCACGCCAACGACGCGATTCGCGTCCGCGGCCGCGAGGTGCGCGCGCTGGTGGTGGCGGAGGGCGCGAATCTCGGCGTGACCCAGGCCGGGCGCGTTGAATACGCGACCTGCGGCGGACACATCAACACCGACTTCATTGACAACTCGGCGGGCGTGGACTGCTCCGACCACGAGGTGAACATCAAAATTCTGCTGGCGGGCGCGGAGTCGCGCGGCGAGTTGTCGCGCGCGGCGCGCGACCGGCTGCTCGGCTCAATGGAGACGGATGTGGCGGCGCATGTCCTGCGTCATAATTTTCTGCAGGTGCAGAGTCTGAGCGTGATGGAGGGCTTGAGCGTCGCGCTGAGCGACCGGCTGCGTCATGTGATACGGCATCTGGAGCGACACCATGAATTAGACCGTCGCCTGTCGGGTCTGCCGGAGGCCGAGGAGTTTGAGGACAGAAACCGCCGCGGCCTGGGTCTGACGCGTCCGGAGTTGTCTGTGCTTCTGGCGCACACGAAGAACGCCCTGTATGACGACCTGATCGGTTCGGACCTGCTTGAGGATTCGTTTCTGGAGTCGGAGTTGCTGGCGTATTTTCCCGGGGTGTTGTCGCGGCGTTATTCGGCGGAGATTTTGCGGCATCCGCTGCGGCGCGAGATCACGGCGATGCTGCTGGCGAACGGCGTCGGCAATCGGATGGGCGTGGCGTTTGTGAGCGAGATCGGCGAGCGCACGGGGAGCGAGAGCGAGGCGGTGGTGCGGGCGTGGATAATGACGCTGGCGTTGTTTTCCATTCCGCGTCTGTGGCGTCTTGCGGAGGCGATGGATTTTGATCCGCGCCGTCCTGACGAGGCGGTGCTGGTGGAGGCGGCGCGTCTCTGCGAACTGGCGACGGCGTGGTTTTTGCGCAACGGCGCCGACGGCGCGATCGGGGTGCAGGTCGCGCGCTATCGCGGCGATGTGGAGGCTCTGGCGGAGATGGGCGCGGATTTGCTTGAGGGTGACAGTCTGGCGCGTTTCGCGGGGCGGGTGGAGCGATTTACGGAACTTGGGATTGTCGGTTCATTGGCGCGGGAGGTGGCGTTTCTGCCGTTTTTGTCGTCGGCGTGCGGGATATCGGACCTGGCGCAGCGTTTTGGTCTGCCTGTGGCGGAGGTGGCGGGTTTGTTTTTCGGGGTGGGGGAGTATTTCGGGTATGACTGGCTGCGTTCGGCGGCGGGGAAGGTGCCGCGTCTGACATTGTGGGACAAACTGGCGGTTCAGAGTCTGCTGGAGGACGCGGACTTTCACCAGGCGGCTTTGACGATGCGGATATTGTCGCAGGGCGGGCGGCGTGGTTTGGAGCCGGAGGCGACGATCGGCCGCTGGGTGAGCCGGCATCGGCGGGAGTATGAGCGGGCGCACGAGTTGTTGTCGGAGTTGCGGGTGGATGCGAACCCGCGCTTGTCTATGCTGTTGCTGGCGAACCGGCATTTGAAGTTGCTGAGCGGCCTCCCCGAAAATTAAGAGACCACGAAGTGCGCTCTTTGGCATTAGTGGGCGTGGGACTAAGACATTCACAGTGTTGGCTCAAGCGAACCGCGCCAACTAACGGGTGCGGGCTAGCCCGCAAAAAAATAAATTAAAAATCAATTAGACCATTTAAGGGGTCAATTAAAATAAATTGTTTTTCATTAATTAATAATAGACAATTAATGTGTTAAAAAGAGATTTGTTCTGTTAATTATTAATAGACAATTAATGGGGTTAATTAAATAAATTATTTTCTTTTTAATTTAATTTTTTTTGCAGGCGGCGCCTGCGGGCATTAGTTGGTGCGGTTCGCTTGAGCGGCTATCGTGAATGTCTAAGTCAAACTCCCACTAATGCCGAAGATCGTTCTTCGTTTGTCGCCTTAATTAATGACAAAAACACGGCGCTACTTCGTCCCCTCGCCGCGCTCAAGAACAAGCCTCCAGTGCGAAACACCCACAGGCTGCACCGAAAGACGCGGCTGCCGCAGCAAAACCATCCGCGCCGCGCGACCGTCGCCGCGCAACTCCGACAGCGCGACAGGACGCGACAATGTCTTCGCAGGCGCGATCTCCACCGCAAGCCAGCGACCGTCAGCAGGATCCGGCAGCGCCGCGCGCACAACCTTCGCGATCCCCACAATCTCGCGCGGACCGCCCGAATGATAGAAAAATACACGGTCGCCCACTCGCATCCGCGCGAGATTGTTGCGGGCGGCGGCGTTGCGCACGCCGTCCCAGAGCGCGCGACGCTCGCGCAGGAGATCCTGCCACGAGTAGTCTTCAGGTTCAGACTTGACAAGCCAGTACGCCACAGGAGGTCTCCTCGGTTCCGAAAACAGAATAGCAGAATTCGCGCCAAAGGTCAGGCGACAGCGCCGGCGTCAAGCGGCCAGCGCGGACGCAACGGAGTGCAAAATCCGTCGTCAGGAAACGGCTCTCCATCACCGCAGGCACGGACACGCTCGCCCGCGGCATGCGCGACCATCGCGGCGTTGTCAGTGCAAAGTCCCGCAGGAAGAGGAAGGAACTCAGCGCCGTGCCGCACGGCAACCTCGGAAAGCAGCGCGGCAAGACGCCGGTTGGCGGCGACTCCGCCGGCGGCGAGAAGGGGCGTGTCGGCGGCGTGCTCCCGGCGAAAGCGCGCGAGGGCGCGTCCGGCGCCGCGCGCGAGGCTCCGCATGACGCGCTCCTGGAAGGCGAAGGCAAGCGCGGCGGTGTCGACCGAAGCGGCGGGGGAATTGTTTACTTTGCGGGCGAGGGCGGTTTTGAGTCCCGAAAAGGAGAAATCAAGGTTCGCGCCGTCGCCGTCGCTGTCGCCGCGCCGCGCGAGGGGATCGGGCAGGAGCGCGAGGGCGTCCCGGCGCTGCTGCGGATTTTCGGGCTGGAAGGTCGCGGCGTGTTTTTCCAGGGCGGGTCCGCCGGGCCATCCGAGTCCGAGGAGGCGGGCGGCTTTATCCAGGGCTTCGCCGGGGGCGTCGTCCAGGGTTTGTCCGTAGCGGCGGAATTTGTCGTGCGCGGAGACGGCGAGGGTCTGGCAGTGTCCGCCCGAGGCGAGCAGCAGCAGGTAGGGAAACTTCAGTTCGGGCCACGCGAGCCGCGGCGAGAGGGCGTGCGCGGCGAGGTGATTGACGGCGAGGAAGGGCGTCTGCCAGGCGAGGGCGAGGGCGCGCGCGGCGGAGGCGCCTGTGATGAGTCCGCCGATGAGTCCAGGCCCGCACGAGGCGGCGACGGCGCCGGGCTGCGGCTGTCCGCGGAGGGTTTGTCCGAGGAGCGCGGGCAGGTTTGCGAGGTGTTGTCTGGCGGCGATTTCGGGCACGACTCCGCCGAAGCGCCGGTGCTGTGTTTGCGGAGTGATGTGCTGCGCGAGGATGTGGTGCTGCGGCGTGGTCTTGAGGAGCGCGGTCGCGGTTTCGTCGCAGGTGCTTTCTATGGCGAGGATGAGCATGTGGAGATTGTAGGCGCGCCGGCTTTTTTTGTGTAGTCGGGGCGTATTTTGGCTCAGGGGAGGCATTGACGGCGCCGCCTTTTCGGGGGGGTGTTTTTTCTGAAAAACTGGTGTAGGGTGTCGGGAGTTCATGGCGATTCGGGTCATGGGAACGAGAGAGGAACTTTGAGGCGATGAGCGAGCAACCGTACGACCTGCTCAGGGCGAAGATCGAGGAGATCTTCCAGATTGACCGCGGGGATCTGGACTTCGGCATTTACCGCATTCTGCGCATAAAGAGCGCGGAGATGCGGCGGTTTCTGGGCGAAGACCTGCCCCGGAAGATTGAGGAGAGGTTCGGCGAGGTGCGCACGGCGACAGCGATGCGGGCGAGAAGAGAGTTGCAGGAGAAACGGGAGGCTCTGCTGGATATGGGGCAGAGCGAAAAGCAGATTTCTGCCACGCCCGTGATCATGGAGCTGGAGGAGCGGCTTCGGAACGAGGGGCCCGACGGGGAGGAGGTGGCGCGCGCGATTTACTCCGACCTGTTCAATTTCTTCAGGCGCTACTACCGCGACGGCGACTTCATCAGCGAGCGGCGCTACGGCGGCGAGGACAAATACATGCTGTCGCACACGGGCGAAGAGGTGCGGCTGCACTGGGCGAATTACGATCAGTATTACATCAAGTCGTCCGAGAACTTCTCCCGCTATGTGTTCCTCGCGGACGACGGACGGCGCAAGGTCGTTTTTCGCGTGGCGCGCGCCGAGACCGAGCAGAACGACAACAAGGATCAGAACGGCCGCCGGCTCCTGGTCGCGGACGCGGACGACCTTCGCGACGGAAATCCGATTGAGATTGACGAAAACATCGGGACTCTGACCGTTCACTTCGCCTTTAAAGAGCCGTCACGGGAACTGAACGGGAAGCGAAAATCCGGAAAGGCGACTCAGGCGGACTGCGACGGCGGGAATGTCACGAAGATTCTTGCCTCCCTGCCGGAGGAATGGAAGGCGATGCTTAATAAGTCGCTCGGCGGGGATCCTGTCCGCACCCTTCTGGAGAAGCATGTCGGCGCTTTCAGCGCGCGCAATCGCTTTGACTACTTCATTCACAAGGACCTCGGCGCGTTCCTGCGCCGCGAACTGGATTTTTTCCTGAAGAACGAGGTGATGATCCTGAGCGATGTCGCGGACGCGTCGCCGATGGTGATTCGCTCATGGATGAACAGAATTCGCCTGACGCAGGAGGTGGGGAATTACATCATTGACATGCTCGCGCAGCTGGAGGAGTTTCAGAAGAAACTCTGGCTGAAGAAGAAGTTTGTCCTGGAGACGAACTGGCTGGCGGCGTGGCGTTTTCTGTCCGATGACCTGCGCGCGCGGGTTCTGGAGAACGAGGCGCAGACGGCGGAATGGAAGGTGCTTTACGGCACGACCGAGCCGGCGCCGCACATTCTGGTGGACACGAAACATTTTGACTCCGATTTCAAGGAGGCGCTGCTGTCGCATGTCGGCGAGTCGCACGACATTGACGACATCTGCGACGGCGTTCTGGTGAACGGCGACAATTTCCATGGTCTGCGCCTGCTGGAGAATCGCTGCCGCGAGCAGGTGAAGTGCATCCACATTGACCCGCCGTACAACACTAATACCAACGGCTTCCTCTACAAGAACGGATACAAACATTCGTCGTGGATGACCATGATGGAGAATTGCCTGAGCGCCTCCTTGCCGTTCATCGGCGACGCGTCGGTGATGATGTGTCACATTGACGAAAACGAGCAGAAAAATTTGTCATGCATCTTTGACGCCCTGAGCGCCGAAGATCTGGAAACAATCATTTGGAACAAATCTCATCCTGTGGGGGGCAGCAACAAGGTGTCTACGCAGCATGAATATGTTGTCCTGCTGAGGCAGGGCAAATTAAAGCTGATCAAAATGCGCAAGTCGGCGGACAAAATTCTGGAGAAGTTCGCCTCTTTGATGAGGAAGCGCGCGAAGTCCATGGCGGAAAGGTCCGAGGAGTTTTCCGGCTGGATGAAGGACAGGAAAGACGATTTCCTTGACGGGGAGGATGTGTTCAAACATATGGACGAGAACGGCCCCTACCAGTCCGTTCATATGGGCGCTCCGGAACAGAGGACGGACGAGAAGTTTTTCGTTCCGATAATACACCCCGAGACCGGGAAGCCTTGCCCTGTTCCCAAAAGGGGCTGGTCCAACACGCCGGAATTCATGGACAGCCTGAGGGCGAAGGGTTTGTTAATTTTTGGTGAAGATGAGACGACTCAGCCAAGGAGGAAGGTGTATCTGTCGGACAGCCGCACAACCGAATTGTCGTCTTTGATCACCAATGCCAGGAAGGGCATGGATGACATCGGGAAGATGGACCTGGCATTCCCTTATTGTCATCCCACGGAGCTTTACGAAGATCTGGTGTTCTCGGTTGATGACCGTGATGCCGGCATTTTGGACTACTTCGCTGGAAGCGGCACCACTGGTCATGCGGCCATCAACCTCAATCGCCGAGACGGCGGCGGGCGGAAATTCATCCTGATGGAGATGGGTGAATACTTTGACACGGTGCTTGTGCCGCGCATCAAAAAAGCCTCCTACTCGCCCGAATGGAAAGACGGCAAACCGAAAAGACCCGCCAGCGAGCGGGAACAGAGCCGTTCGCCGCGGCTCATCAAGGTCCAGCGCACGGAATCCTATGAAGACGCCCTGGACAACCTCAAAGACCCGCGCCCCACCGCCGCCCAGCAGAAATCCCTGGACGATTTCTCCGAATCCCGCTTTGACTACATCATCCGCTACATGCTGGATGTGGAAACCCGCGACAGCCCCAGCCTGCTGGACATCGCCCGGCTGGACGAACCGATGAACTACGCGCTGAACATCACCCGCGAAGGGAAAACCTCCCCCCGCTCCGTTGACCTCGTTGAAACCTTCAACTACCTCCTCGGGCTGAAAGTACAGAAACAATTCGTGACGGAAGATGTGCGCGTCGTGATCGGCGAAACCCTGGACGGCCGCCGCGTCCTGATACTGTGGCGCAGCCGAAGCCGGACAGACGACGACGCCCTCGGCGCGCTCTGCGATCGCCTGAAAGAAGAACACGGCAAAAAATTCAGCGCCGTCTACGCGAACGGCGACTGCCGCATTGACGGCGTGCTGCCGACGGAATACGAATTCCGCCGCCTGATGTTTGAAGGCGTTGAATGATGTCGCGCCGAGCCTCCGCCCGCACGGAGATCCCGCTGGACAGGAGCCTCGTTCTGTTCAGTTTTCTCGCCGACCAGTTCGCCATCCCCCTGGACCGAAACGCGATTCCCGACCTCGGCGCGTTCAAGACCCTCATGGAAGATGTCGCCGCGGAAAATTACACGAAGGTTCTGGAGAATCAGGAAAGCCTGAACCCCGACCTCCGGCAGCATCTGTCCGACTACGACAACAACATCCGCGAGCATACCGAAAAAATCGGCAGACGGCGCGACGGCGACCTGCAGTGGGAATACTTCCAGTGGCTGATTCTGATGTTCTCCGAGCGCTGCCTGCACCTGTGGTTCCACGACAAGGAGGCGCTGCTCCGCGACCTGGACGAGCACCGTCATCGCCGCTTTCTCCGGCTGAGCCGGTATGACGAAAGCGACCTCGCCAGACTCGCCCTCTGGAGCGCGACCGGCTCCGGCAAGACGCTGATGATGCACATCAACCTGCTTCAGTTCCGCCGCTGTCTGGAGAAATACAGACGCGAGCACGACATCAGCCAGGAGATTCTGCTCGTTCCGAACGACGGCCTCGCTCTCCAGCATCTCGCGGAATTCCGCGACTCCGGAATCGCGGCGCGCGTCTTTGACAAAAGACACATCGGCGGCTTCCGCCGCGGCGAAGTGGAAATCGTCAGCATTCACAAAATCCGCGACGACGACGCGACCTCCAGAGAAGGCGAGACGGTTCCCGTCAGCGCCTTTGAAAGCAAAAACCTCGTCATGATAGACGAGGGACACCGCGGACACAGCGGCGAAAAGTGGCTGCGATACCGCGCCGCGATGACCGGGCGCGGGTTCTCCTTTGAATACTCCGCCACCTTCGGACAGATCAAGGACGCCGGCAAGCGGTATGCGCGCAGCATCCTGTTTGACTACTCCTACAGACGCTTCTACGACGACGAGTACGGCAAGGACTTCAAAATCTTCAACCTGAACAGCGCGGGCTTTGAGAATCAGGACGACAGGCGCAAATATCTCACCGCCTGTCTCCTCGCGTTCTACCTGCAGATGAAGACCTACGAGTCCGACGACAAGTGGCGGCAGGAGCATAACATTGAGAAGCCGCTGCTGGTTTTCGTCGGCGCGCGGGTGAACGCCGTGCGCACGGAGAACCGGGCGAAAGTCTCGGATGTCCTGGACGCCGTGATTTTTCTGAACGGAATCCTGAGCGATCCCGAACAGACCAGAGCCGACATCCGCGGCATCCTGCGGAACGGCGACAGCCTGCAGGACGCGGACGGCAATCCGATTTTCGGCGACCTGTTTTCTCCGCTGAAGGACGACCCCCGCGAAATTTACGCCGACCTGCTCGCCAAAGTTTTTCAGAGCGATTCGTCCGCCTCGCTGCACCTGGAGAAAGTCGCCGACGCCGACGGCGAGATCGCTCTTCGCGCGGGTGTCGCCGAACCCTTCGGCGTCATCAACATCGGCGATGTCACCGCCTTTCTCAAACTCTGCGCGCAGCATCTGCCGGACGCGATCGCCGACGACCGCAACTTCTCCGGCTCCCTTTTTCGCCGCATCAACGAGCCGAATTCGCGCGTCAGCGTTCTCATCGGCTCCAAAAAATTCACCGAGGGATGGAATTCATGGCGCGTCTCAACGATGGGACTGCTCAATGTCGGCAAAAGCGAAGGCACCGAGATCATCCAGTTGTTCGGACGCGGAATTCGTCTGCACGGCAAGGACAACGACCTCAAACGCCAGATAAACAGTTCCGACTCCGGCGTCAAAACCCTGGAAACCCTCAACATCTTCGGACTGCGCGCGAACTTCATCGCCGAATTCAAGGAGTATCTGCGCCGGGAAGGGCTTGACGACCAGAAACCCTTCACGATTCCCGTCACCGTCGCCGAAGAGACGCTTGACAGCAGGACTTTCCCCATCGTCAAAACCGAAAAAAACGAGGACGGCTTCAGGGAAGAAGTGTCCGTGCTTGTCAAACATTCAGACGGGCGGGATGTGGACGAAGTTCAATTCGCCATGCGGATGTCGGTGTCGTCCATGACGAGCGCGCGCGAGTCCGAGTCCGGCGAGGGCGCGCGCATCCGCATCCCGCCGCAGTACAAGGCGTTTTTTGACCGCGCCGCGATTCAGGAGGCGCTTCTTCGCCACAAGCGGGTGAAGGGCTGGTATAACCTCGTCCTTGACGACCGCCTCGCGGACGATCTCCTGGAAAACGACGACTGGTACAGCCTGAGCGGCGACCCCGCCGACGCCGAAGGCCTCGACTGGGAAAAACTCCGCCACTGGCAGAGCATCGCCGCCGACATGATGAAACAGTATGTCACGAACTTCCGCCGCCGCGAACTCAGAGAGTGGGCCGCGGCGAACCGCAAATACGCGCGGCTGGACAAGTCCCACGGCAACTTCATCAGCAAGTACGAGGTGCGCGTCGACAAGCAGAACAAACATCTGATGGACAGCATCGGAGAGATCATAAAGGGCAAACCGGGATACGCCGGCCTTACCGCGCCGGACACCTCCAACCTGCACCTTTACAAGCCGCTTCTGGCGCTTAAGAACAGCATCCCTCCCAGGGAAGCCAGGGTGATTCCGGGCGACGCTCGTCTCAACGACGGCGAAAAGAACTTCCTGGAAGCCCTGCTGAAGTGGTGGGACAAAAAAGGCCGGGACCGGGGCATGGAAATTTTCCTTCTGCGGAACCGCAGCCGCGGACACGGGGTCGGCTTCATTGAGTACGGCTTCTACCAGGACTTCATCATGTGGCTCTTCGCGGACGACCGGCGGCACATCGCCTTCATAGACCCCAAGGGGCTTGTGCATTCGGGTCCCGCGAGCGACAAGGTGAAGTTCGGCGACTACCTCAGGGAAAAGATCGAGCCGGCTCTCAGGGAGAAGAGCGGCCGGGAGTTTTCCGACTGCCGCCTGCATTATTTTCTCGTTTCGCAGACGCCGAAGGCGGAGGTGGAGAAGATGTATTCGGAGCTGCCGGGCTATGTCCTTTATCCCGAGGATGAGGGTTACATCGAGGACATGATCTCCAGGATCATCGGCGAGCGGGACGCCTAGCCCCGCCCCCGCAACATGAACACAGACACCATAACCGTCGCCGCGCGCGCCTCCAGACTCGCCCGGGCGCAGGCCGCGGAAGTCATCCGCAAACTCCGCAGCACAGCGCCCGACAAAAACTTCCGCTTCATCCCCGCTCACACCCGCGGCGACCAGAAAAACGAAAGCGACAACATCCCCCTCAAAACCCTCGGCGGCAAAGGCGCCTTCACCGACACCATCAATACCGCCCTCCGCAACGGACACTGCCGCCTCGCCGTACACTCGCTCAAAGATATCCCCGCCGCCGACACCGACAACACCGGCATCATCCTCGCCGCCACGCCCGCGCGCGCCGACCCGCGCGACACCCTCGTCTGCCGCGCCGACACCGCCGCCTCCCTCAAAGACCTCGCCCCAGGCGCCGCGGTCGGCACATCATCGCCGCGCCGCGCCGCCTGGCTGCAACACCTGCGACCAGACCTGCAAATCACCGCGACACGCGGCAATGTCACAACACGCCTCCGCCGACTCGCCGCCGGCAAAATGGACGCCCTCATCCTCGCCGCCGCCGGACTCCAGCGCCTCGACCGCCTGCCGCCAGACACGCCGGACGGAGAGCCGCGCCGTCTCGCCGTCCCCGAAGGCGAAGAGTCGCTCGCGCCCCTGGACGCGTCACCCCTGCCGCCCGCCGAATTCCTGCCCGCCGCCTGCCAGGGAACGCTCGCCGTCTGCGTCGCCGCCGCCGACTCCGAGGCGCTCGCCCTCGCGCAGACCCTCCAGGACGACCAAACCCGCCGATGCGCCGAGATTGAGCGCGCCGTCCTGCTCGGACTCGGCGGCGACTGCGACACGCCCTGCGGCGTCTTCGCGCGCTTCACCGCCGGCCCCGCCGGCCCTGCCGCGCCGCCCTCGCTGGCGCTGGACGCGTGGTTTCAGGGCGCCGATGATCTTGTCCGCGAAACGCGTACATTAAAAGCGGACGCCGACCTCGCCGCGCATCTTGAAGCCGCCTTTGGTGTCGGCGAGATTTTACGGCGGCGCGGCGGACTTGTCGGATGAGGGTGCTTGTTCTGCGCGCGCCGCATCAGGCGCGGGAGACGGCGCGGCGCCTGTCGCTGCTCGGACACGAGGCGATCTCCGCGCCCGTGTGGAGTTTCCGCCGTGCCGGACAGCCCGAGGAGGTGCTTCAAAAACTCGCTGAATTTCCGCGAAAAACCGATTCCGCCCTCATTCTTACGAGCGCCAACGCCGTACGCGCTCTTAACGCGTATGGCTTGGACGGCAAAAACGCGTATATGTCAGACAACCAGAACACGGGCGATTCAGGCGAACGGGACATTTACAGTCCAAACGACCAAAATACGCGCAATTCGGGCAATCAGGACGCTTATAGTCCAGACGACCAGAACGCGTATAAGGCGGACAGCGAAAACGCGTACAGGCTGAAGGAGGGGCTGTGTCGGCTGCCCGTCTACGCCGTCGGAGCCGAAACGGCGGCGGCGGCGCAAAAATTCGGCTTTGAGACCATCTGCACCGCCGACGGAAACGGCGCCTCCCTCGCCGAAACCGTACGCCTTAAACACGCGTTTTCGTCTCCGCTCCTGCACCTGCGAGGCGTACACGCGTCTCCCGAACCGGCAAAGAGCCTCCTCGCCGGCGGCTACAACCTCCAATCCCTGATTCTCTACGAAATGAAGGCGGCGGAATATCTGCCGCGCGGCGCAAGAGCAGTCCTGCGCGCGGCGCCGAAAATGGCGCGGCGCGGCGGCGCGGGCGCGGGCGTAGTCCTGCCCTCGGCGCGTACGGCGCGGCTGTTCGCGTCTCTTGTCCGCGCCTCTGGACACGAACCCCGCTGTACGCATATACTCGGACTCGCCCGCAGCCCCGCCGTCGCCGACACGGCGCGGACGCTGCTCCCCTGGCAAATGGAGATTCTGTCGCTGTAATGTCCTCCCCCTCTTCCCCTCATGACGACGGACTGGAAGCGGTCGCGGCGCTGATAGAGGCGGCGGGCGGATTGCGTCCGCTGGCGGCGGGACTGGGGCTGTCGGTTTCCACGGTGCAGGGCTGGAAACTGCGCGGCAAAATCCCCCCGAAACGCGAGGACGCCGTGCGCGACTTCGCCGAACGCGCCGGCATCAACAGCGAAATACTGGAAACCGCCCTCGGAACAGCGCGGCGGCGCGGCGCGGCGACACGGACGCAGACGCGTACACGGACAGCGACACGGCGCGGAGCAACAGCGGCGTCGGTGGTCGTCGTGGACGAGTCAGAGCCGGGAACGACAACGACGGGGACGGAGACAGAGACGGCGACGACGACGGGGACAGAGACGGCGACGGTCGCAGTCAATGAGTCAGAGTCGGAGACGACAACAGCGGCGCAGGAGACGGTGACGGTCTCGCCGTCGCCGTCATCGTCCTCGCCGTCTTCGTCACGATCACGATCACGGTCGCGGTCGCCGTCCTCTTCCCCCGGCGGCGACGGACGCGCTTCGGCGGCGCGGCGTGTCATCACCTGGTCGGCGGCGTTCGCGCTGCTGGCGGCGATCGTCTGGACCTGGCTGGATGTCTTCCGCGACTACCGCATCGGCTGGGAGCGTCCGTCCGCGCCCGTCGCCGAAGAGACGACCGCCGAACTGCAGGGACGCGTCCGTCCGGCGCTGCGCACTCTGCCCGAGCCGCCGCCGCGCGCGGAGTCGCGTTCCGCCGAGACCGAGGCGGCGCTTGCCGAGGCGGCCGCTCTCCGCGCCGAGGAACTCGCGGCGGTGCGCGCGCTTGAGGCGCGGCTGCTGCTTCTGGAGGAGCAACTGGAAGACTTGACGCTGAGCGCGCGCGCCTTCAGCCGTCTTGAGGCGGGGCTGGACGCGCGTCTTGAGGAGATTGAGGAACTGGCGCGGCGGCGTCCTGACGAGGCGGCGGTGCGGGCGCTGGCGATTTTGCAGTTGCGACATGCGGTGGATTCGGGGCGTCCGTACCGCGAGGCTCTGGATGTGGTTTTGCGTTTGTCGGGCGGCGGCGGCGGTGATGGCGAGGCCGGCGGTGTTGCGGCGCTGGTTTCGGCGCTTGGCACGCGTGCGGACGCGGGCATTGCGCCGCGCGCGCGTTTGCGGGCGGAGTTCGCGATGTTGCGGGCGCGTGTTGAGTCTGACTGGCTGCGCGAGCAGGGCTGGTGGGGACGGGTTTTGTCGCGTTTGCCGGGCGACTTGCGTTTCAGCCGTCTTGGCGGCGGCGAGGGTTTGCTGGGTCGTCTCGGACGCGCCGAGGCGGCGTTGACGGCCGATGCTTTCGGCGAGGCTTTGGTGGCGTTGGAGGGTTTAGGCGGTGTCGCGGGCGGTGTTCTGGCGCCGTGGCAGGAGGAGATGCGTGTGCGTCTGGCGGCGGAGGCGGCGTTGTTGAGTTTTGAGACGGCGTTGCTGGGCGATCTGGCGGCGGTGCGGGGATTGAATCCGTGAGGGTTGAGCGATGACCTTGCGCGCGCTGACGATTCTGGCGTTGCTGTCGTTTTTCGTGGCGTTATTGTTGTGGGGAGCGACCTGGCCGTGGCGTTTATCGGTTGAGTTGAGTTCCACGGCGGGCGCGGATGGTTTTCGTGTGGAGGCGGGGGTATTTCTGCTGGGGGTATTGGTGTTGATGGTGTCGTGGGTGCTGTTGATTTTGCTGCGGTGGGTGTTGTTGTTGTGTTTGTCGCCGGTGTGGCTGCGGGGGTGGTTTCGGCGTTTGAGGGAGCGGCGGCGGCGCGCGGCGCGGACGCGGGCGATGTCGGAGGCGGTGGATGCGTTGCTGGCTGGAGATGATGAGGGAGCGCGACGGGCGGCGTCGCGGGCGCGGGTGTTGGATTCTCGGAAGAGGTGAGGGGCGCTGATTTTGTTTCACGGGAGGCATTGACCCCGCCGCGTTTTTTGTCCTTTGCCGTCTTGTTAAAAGTAAATTAATAAATAAAAGTAAATTAAAGCGTGCGCCGTTTACGGCGCACTCGTCGCGCGGACGCAGTCTGCACCCGGCGAGGCGCACACGACGCGCGCCCTCCGCCCGTCCTGGTTTTTGACGATGGAGACTGGCAGATGCGGTGCGCGGGGAGCGATGGAGACGGCGCGGCTCCACGGGCTGCATTGACCCCGCCGCGTTTTTCTGGTCAAAAAGGCAAGGTTTTCTGTCCGGAGATGGCGGAAATGCGCCGAATTTCGGCGCTTGCGGTCTGGCGGAAGTATCTCTATGATTATCGGGTTGTTTCTTTAACCCCCCGTTCTGCCGATGTCTGACTCTCTGATACACAAACTCCCCAAGATTGTGAGCGACGGCGAGCGCGAGGCCGAGCGCGCGCTCAAGCGCATCGAGGAGGGCAACCGCATCGGTCTCCAGGTGCGCGAACTCGTGATTTCCTCGCGCGACAGCACATGGAACAGGCTGTACAAGCAGCAGAATGTCAAGGATGTCGAGGTTGATCCGGCGTCCATGAACAGGCTGATTTACGGCGACAATCTGCTCGCGATGACCGCTTTGCTGGCGGGTGACGAGTTGTCTCCCTCTTTGCGCGGGAAGGTGGATCTGATTTACATTGACCCGCCGTTCAACAGCAGGGCGAACTACACATTTTCGGTGAAACTGCCCGGAGGGAGGGTGGAGCAGACGGCGACGACGCTGCAGCAGTTCGCCTACTCGGACTTCTGGACAAAAGGCACGGAGAGTTATCTCGGAATGATGATTCCGCGCCTGATTCTGATGAGAGAACTGCTGTCCGACAAGGGCAGTTTCTACCTGCACTGCGATCCGACAGTGAGCCATGTCATCAAACTGGTCCTGGATGAAATCTTCAACGAGCACAATTTCCGCAACGAAATTGTCTGGTGCTATATCGGCGGCGGTCAGGCGAACAATCACTTCAAAAGAAAGCACGACACGATTCTTTTCTACGCGAAAGCCGAAAACAACACCTTCAACTGGAAAGAGGTGGCGGCCGACTACGAGTCGCTGCCGGTAACCGCCTATTGGCGCAAAGGGCACACCGACCGTCAGGAAGCCGAGAAATTAGCCAGGGAGAAAATGAAGGAGGGCAAAAGACAAAACGACTGGTGGTCGGACATTCCTTCATTTGCAACCGCTACGCGAAACACGCAAAGAACGGGGTATCAGACACAGAAGCCCGAAGGTCTGCTCGAGCGCATCATCAAGGCGTCAAGCGACGAGGGCGATCTCGTCGTTGATTTTTTCACCGGCAGCGGCACGACAGCGCGCGTCGCCGAAAGGCTGGGGCGCAGATGGATCGTCTGCGATTCCGGCAAGCCGGCGTGCATGATTTCGCGCGAAGAACTGGTGAAAAAAGAAGCGGCGCCGTTTCTCTACATGCACATCGGCGACTACCACGCCGAGGAGGCGCGCATCACGGCGCAAAAGAGCATCGGCGGACGCAGGATGACCGCGGGGGATCTGGCGCAGATCGTCATCAAACTTTTCGGCGGAACGCCGCTTCATCACGAAGCAAATCCCAAAGGGAACCTCGGGGAAAAAGTCAAGGAAAATCGCCTTGTCTATGTGGACAGTCCGAGAAAAACCACGGGCTTGAAAACGCTGAGAAGCGTCATGGAAATCAAGCGAACCCGGCTCGGAGGATTCGAGAACGCCACCCTGCTCGGCTGGAACTTTGATCCCGAGATGAGCGAGTATCTGCGAAACGGATACAGCGAGGAGGTGGAGGTGCTGGTCATTCCTCCCGACCTGCTGGAGAAAATACGAAAAGAGGGGGGCGGTTTGAAGCCAGACGAGGTGCGCTTCTCCCCTCTGCAGTATCTCACCCTGGGCGAGGTGAAGCGCGCCAGACACGAAAAAAGCGAGACGCTGGAAGTTTCGCTGGGAAACTATGTCCTGCTGTCGCCGCACGCCATCAACCTCAAGGATGAGGATCGTAAAAAAGTGGAGCGGCTCATCGCCGAAGACCCGCTCTCGCTCATCTCGTACTGGAGCGTAGACCCCGACTACGACGGCGAGACATTTCGCTCGGTGTGGCAGAACTATCGCGGCGACGAAGAGAATCCGGAACCGGATCGGGTCCGAACCTCCGCGACCCTCGGCGACCTGGAGCCGGTGGAAGGTTCCAGAAAAATCTGCGTGCGCGTCGCGGATGTCTTCGGCTTTGAAGCCGAAGCCTCCGCCGAGACAGAATAATGGCGCTGAACGATCTCACTCTCGCGCGCACCCTCTCCCGAATGGTGAACGGGGAGGCAAGCGGTCTGGAAGACGGGGCGGCGCCAATGCTGGACAAGGTGTCGCCGATGACCGCCGAACTGCTGCGCTTCTGGTTCGCCGGCGAGTGGACAGGCGGACGCGACATCAATTTTCACAAGGGACAGAAACAGGCGATCCTGAACGCCGTCTACGCCCACGAAGTCCTGCAGACCAGAAACCTGAAGCATCTGTACGAAGAAGTCGCGCCGAGGGAACTTCTCGGCGGTCTTCTGCCGAAGGATGGCACGGACCTTCATCCTCTGTACTGCGTCAAGATGGCGACCGGCACCGGCAAAACCTGGGTGCTTCACGCCCTGCTCATCTGGTCGTATCTGAACGCCTCCTATTCCGAGGCTCCCGACAGATTCACAAAAAACTTTCTCATCATCACGCCCGGACTCATCGTCTATCAGCGAATTCTGGACGCCTTCCTCGGCAAGGAAAAAGACGGGAAACCGGATCTGGAAAAATCCGACTTCCACAAATACCAGGACCTGCTTATCCCTGAACGATACAGAGGCGAAGTCCTCGCCTTCATCGGAAACGCCTTCTGCCGCAAGGAGGACATCGGCCGGAAAACAACTGGCGACGGCGTCATCGCCGTCACCAACTGGCACGCCATCCAGGACAAGATTGATGAAGCGGACGACGGCGAGGAGGACGCGTTCATAACCCCGGGCGAAACTCCCGACCCGAAAGATGTGATAAAGGGAATCCTGCCGACTCCGCTTGGCGCGGGCGCGGGAAGCGACCTGGGGCAACTGAACAAAAAGCGGCTCAAGGGGGAAATTCTGGAATACCTGCACGGGCTTCCCAGCCTGATGGTCTTCAACGACGAGGCGCACCACATCCATGAAGACGCGAGACAGAAGGATTCCGTCGTGGAGTGGAAGAAAAGCCTGAACTACATCGCCGAACCCAAGCAGGGCAGATTCACGCGCTTTGACTTCTCGGCGACTCCCTACAGCCAGAAAACGGCGTCGGCGACGCCGTCCCACTTTCCCCACATCATATCCGACTTTGACCTGAAGGAGGCGCTGCGCAATCTCCTCGTCAAGTCTCTGCTGCTGGACAAACGGATTGAAAGCGGCGCCATACCGCAGGAGGAGCTCGACATGGATTATCGCGCCGAGCGCTACGAGGAGGGCAGGAGAAAAAAGGGGAAGGCAAGGTCTCTGTCCGAGGGTCAGCGTCTCATGCTGAGAATGGGCATCACCAAACTCGGAATCCTAGAGACGGAGTTTCGGAAACTGGACGAAACGAAACGCCCCAAGATGCTCGTCGTCTGCGAGGACACCACCGTCACTCCGCTCGTGAGCGAATTCCTGCTGGGCGAAGGGCTCACGGAAGAAGACATCCTGACCGTGGACTCAAGCAGAAAGGGGGAACTGAAGCAGGGCGAATGGGCGAAACTGCGCGAGCGGCTCTTTGATCTGGACGATCACGAGCAGCCGCGCGTCGTCATCAATGTGCTGATGCTCCGCGAGGGGTTTGATGTCAACAACATCTGCGTCATCGTTCCTCTGCGCACGGCGGGGTCGCGCATTCTGCTGGAGCAGACCATCGGGCGCGGTCTCCGCCTGATGTGGCGCGAGGCGGACTACACCGACGCCAAAAAAGAAAACCGCAGACTGATCGACGACGGTCACGCGCCGGACAGCCTGATTGACATGCTGTCCATCATTGAACACCCGAATTTTCAGGACTACTACGACGAACTGATGGCGGATAATCTGATCGTCGCGACGGACGACGATCCGAGAAATAAAGTCATCGGCGACATGCTGAGCGTGGAACTGCGCGACGGATACGAGGCGTACGACTTTGAGATTCCCGTCCGCTGGATTGAGACCGACGAAGAAATCAAGCCGAAAACCTTTGATGTGAACAGTCTGAAGCCTTTCAACACGATGGACTTCAGTCAGCTGAAAAGCGCGCTGCAAAGGCACGACCGCGCCGCCTCCGTGGATGTGCAGAAGAAAACCAGGTTCGGCGACTACAGCGTCAAGGGCGGAGTGATGACCTCCAGGGGCTACAACGACTACCTGGCGCGCATGACCACAAGAATCTCCGAAAATGTGGCGAGCAGGTCGCTCGTCAGAGATTCCCGTTCATTCGCGAGATTCCCCTACCTCCAGGTGCAAAGACCGCTCATCGCCGAGTGGATCGACAGGTACATACGCACGCGCCTCTTCGCGCGCGAGATGGACCCGATGGAAGACGAAAACTGGCGGCTGCTCCTGCTGGATTATGTCGCCGAGCACATCATCAAGGAGGCGACAATCGCTCTGGCGGAATCCGAAGAAACGGAAATCGTCGGGGAAACGCAGGTTTTCCACAAACGCCTCTCCGAAGTGCCCGCGCTGAGGATGCGGGAATCGCTTTCTCTTCCGGTCTCCAAGTGCATCTACGAGAGACTTCGCTTCGCGTCGCAGAGGGGCGGGTTCGAGAGAGACTTCATCACGGCCGCCGACCGGGACGCGTCCGTGCGGGCTTTCTGCAAAATCGACGAGTACAAACACGACTTTCTGAAGTTCCGCTACATACGAGTCGAGAGAGACTTCTCGCGCTATTCGCCGGATTTCATCGTCCGGTGCGACGACACGATCTATCTCGTCGAGACGAAAGGGACAGACCAGCTTTCGCATCCGAATGTGACGCGCAAAATGACGGCGGCAAGCGACTGGTGCAGAAGAGTCAACGAACTGCCGCCCGAACACCGCTCGCATTGCGAGTGGCAGTATGTGCTGCTTGGTCAGGAGTTCTTCAACCAGATGATCAAGGGGCACAAAAACATCAAAGACATCCTGGACCACGCCAAAGTCCGCCCCTCCTCGGAGAGCGGCGGCCTGGACATCTAACCCCCCGCCTCCGCGACAGATCAATTCAGGCAATACAACCTAAAGTTGAATTCCAGCACCCCTGCCCGCGCCTCCCGCAAAACGCGGCGCCGTCACCGCGACTACAAGCCCAACTCCTCCTCCTCCAGACGCCGAATCTCATCGCGCAGACGCGCCGCCTCCTCAAACTCCAAAACCTCCGCCGCGCTCCGCATCCGCTCGCCCAACTCCTCCAGATACGAACGCAAAGACACGCCCCCCTCCACACCGCCGAAATCCACAGCAGACGAACCAACATCCGTCAAACCCCCCAGCACATCCGCAACCCCCTTGCGAACCGACTCCGGAATAATCCCATGCTCCAAGTTATACGCCTCCTGACGCGACCGCCGCCGCCGCGTCTCCCCCAGCGCCGCGCGCATCGCCGCCGTCTCGGCATCCGCGAACAGCATCA
Organism: Alphaproteobacteria bacterium; assembly: GCA_028066985.1. GTDB lineage: Bacteria > Pseudomonadota > Alphaproteobacteria > JALCBB01 > JALCBB01 > JALCBB01. The sequence goes on along the minus strand of JALCBB010000004.1, from coordinate 9,731 downwards.
CGCGTCCGTCAACATTGCGCGCCGCGCGGCCGATCGTCTGTATCAATGAACGCGCCGAACGCAGAAAACCCTCCTTGTCCGCGTCAAGTATGCACACAAGACCGCACTCCGGAATGTCCAGCCCCTCGCGCAAAAGATTAATCCCCACCAGCACATCAAACTCACCCAGACGCAAATCCCGAATAATCGCGATGCGCTCCAAGGTCTCTATGTCCGAATGCAGATAACGCACCCGCAAACCCGCCTCGCCCAGATACTCGCTCAGATTCTCCGCCATCCGCTTCGTCAGAGTCGTGATCAAAGTGCGGCGTCCCGCCCGCGCCGCCTCGCCCGCCGCGCGCAGAATCTCGTCGACCTGGCCCTCCGTCGGATACACCTCGCACTCCGGATCCAGCAAGCCCGTCGGACGCACCACCTGCTCCGTCGCCGCCGGCGAGCGCGCCGTCTCCCAGTCGCCGGGCGTCGCCGACACATACACCGTCTGCGGACGCATCGCCTCCCACTCCGCGAACTTCAGCGGACGATTGTCAACACACGCCGCCAGTCGAAAACCATGCGCCGCCAATGTCGTCTTGCGCGCGAAATCGCCCTTGTACATCCCGCCCAGCTGCGGCACCGTGATGTGACTCTCGTCCACGAACAGCACCGCGTCCTCGGGAGTATATTCAAACAAGGTCGGCGGCGGCTCGCCGGGATTCCGTCCCGAGAGATAACGCGAATAATTCTCTATGCCCGCGCAGCTGCCGGTCGCCTCCATCATCTCCAGATCAAACGACACCCGCTGCCGCAGCCGCTGCGACTCCAATAATTTGCCCGCCGCGTCAAAGGCCGCCGCCTCGCGCTCGAGGTCGGCGCCGATCTGCTCCATCGCCTGTCCGAGGGTCGGACGCGGCACGATATAATGACTGTTCGCGTAGACCTTCACATCGTCCAGCTCGCCGTGGCGCTCGCCGGTCAGGGGATCAAACTCCGTCATCCGCTCCACCTCGTCGCCGAAAAACGACAGACGCCACGCCCGGTCCGACAGATGCGCCGGAAAGATCTCCAGCACATCGCCGCGCGCGCGAAAAGTGCCGCGCGCGAAGTTCCCGTCGTTGCGCCGATACTGAAGGTCGTCAAGACGGCGGATGACCTCCTCGCGCGCGCAGGTCTCGCCGCGCGCGAGCGCGAAGACCATCTCGGCGTAGGTCTCCGGCGAACCCATGCCGTAAATGCACGACACCGACGCCACGATCACCACATCGCGCCGCTCAAAAAGCGCGCGGGTCGCCGAATGACGCATGCGGTCGATCTGCTCGTTGACCGACGCCTCCTTCTCGACATAGGTGTCGCTGCGCGGAACATACGCCTCCGGCTGATAATAATCGTAGTAACTCACGAAATACTCCACCGCGTTCCCGGGGAAAAGCCCGCGCAGCTCTCCGTACAATTGCGCCGCCAGGGTCTTGTTCGGCGCCAGAACAATCGCCGGACGTCCGAGCCGCGCGATCACATTCGCCATCGTGAAGGTTTTGCCCGAGCCGGTCACGCCCATGAGCACCTGGTCGCGGCGTCCTGCTGTCAGTCCGTCGGCGAGGGCGGCGATCGCGGCGGGCTGGTCGCCGGCGGGCTGCACCTCGGAAGTCAGGCGGAACGGACGCGTCTCCTCCGCGCGCAGACGGCGCCGCGCCGTCGCCAGACGGTCGATGTAGTCCAGGTAGTCGTCGCCGCGCATTTTTCGCTAGTATAGCACCGTGTTTTTCGCGCATCTTGAACGGAGTCCGCATTGAATGTCCGCCGCCGGCGAATTGTCTGATCTTGTCGTCATCGGCGGCGGCTCCGGGGGAGTGCGCGCGGCGCGGCGCGCGGCGGGCTTCGGCGCGCGGGTTGTTCTTGTGGAAGACCGCGCGCTCGGCGGCACCTGTGTCAATCTCGGATGTGTTCCGAAGAAGTTGTTTCATCATGCGGCGGCGGTGCCGGAGCAGGCGCGTGACGCGCGCGGCTTCGGCTGGGACCTTCCCGCTCCCGCGCTTGACTGGACGCGGCTGGTCGCGAACAAGAACCGCGAGATTCGGCGGCTCAACGACGCCTATCAGAACACGCTGGACACCGCCGGCGTCCGGATTGTGCGCGGACGCGCGCGGCTGCGCGGCGCGAACGAGGTTGTTGTTGACGGCGAGAGTTTTCGCGCCGGGCGGATTCTGCTTGCGGTCGGGATGGAGCCGTGGCGGCCTTCGGGCGTGCCGGCGGCGTGGGTTTCGGACGACCTGTTTCATCTGAAAGATCTGCCGCGCGAGGTGGTAGTGGTGGGCGGCGGATATATCGCGTGCGAGTTCGCGTCTATTTTCTGCGGACTGGGCGTGGAGACGACGTTGATTCATCGCCGGTCGCGGTTGCTGCGCGGTTTTGACGCGGTGATGTCGGAGCATCTGGCGCATGCTTTGCGTTCGGGGGGCGCGCGACTGTTGCTGGACGCCGCGGTGGATGTCGTGCGCGAGCGCGGCGGGGGTTACGAGGTTGTTCTTGGTGACGGTCGCGAGGTGCGCGGCGACGGACTGCTCTGGGCGGTGGGTCGGCGTCCGCGTGTGGCGGGACTGGGACTTGAGGACGCGGGGGTGCGGCTTGACGGCGCGGGCAAGATTGAGGTTGACGGCAATTATTGTACGAGCGTGTCGGGGGTGTTCGCGCTTGGCGACGCGGCGTCGCGCGGACGCGAGTTGACGCCGGTCGCGCTTGCGGAGGGCGAGTGTTTCGCGGCGAAGCATTTCGGCGGCGGCGCGGCGGACCTGGTGTATGAGAACATTCCGACGGCGGTGTTCACGCATCCGCCTTTGGCGGAGGTCGGCCTGACGGCGGAGGCGGCGCGCGCGCGCGGTTATGAGGTTCAGGTCTGGGACAGTGATTTTGGTCCGCTGCGTCTTGCGTTGTCGGGTCGCGGGGAGCGTGTTTACATTCGGGTTGTTTCGGAGCGTGGTAGTGGTCGTTTGCTTGGCGTGCAGATGCTGGGCGAGGAGGGCCCTGAATTGGCGCAGGTTTTCGCTCTGGCTTTGGCGGCCGGAGCGACGAAGGACGACCTTGACCGTTGTTTCGCGATTCATCCGACGGTTTCGGAGGAGTTTGTTTCTTTACGCGCCCCGTCAAATTCTTAAGAGCCTTTAATCAGGAGACAGACGAAGAACAGCCTCTGGCATTAGTGGGAGTTTGACTAAGACATTCACGGTGTCGGCTCAAGCGAACAGCGCCAACTGATGCCCGCAGGCGCTGCCTGCAAAAAATAAATTAAAAAGCAATTGGACTGTTTAAGGAGTCAAATTAAATAAATTATTTTCTTTTTAATTTAATTTTTTTGGCGGCAGTGCCGCCAGCCATCTGCGGGTGCGGTTCGCTTGAGCGGCTGTCGTGAATGTCTGAGTCAAACGCCCGCTAATGCCAAAGATCGCACTTCGATTGTCTCTGTAATTAATCTGGACGAGGCGCGGCCGGTCTGGTAAAACTAACGGCATGACTACAGCAATCCGCGCCTGGCGCACACCGCTTGTCGTCATCACGGCGAGCTGCCTGATATCGTTCCTGGGCTTCGGTCCGCGCTCGGTGCTCGGCCTCTTCCTGGAGCCGATGACCGCGACACGCGGCTGGGGACGCGAAACCTTCGCATTCGCCCTCGCGACTCAGAACCTGCTCTGGGGCGCGACAGTGCCGGTCGCAAGCGCGCTCTCGGATCGCTACGGCCCGTCGCGAATACTCGCGATCGGCGGACTGATCTACGCGATCGGACTCGTCGGAATGTCACAGGCGCAGGACGGCTTCGTCCTGACCTTCACGGCGGGAATCCTGACAGGAATCGGAATAGGATTCGCGTCGTTCTCAATTGCGCTGAGCGCTATCGTCAAAGTCATATCGCCGGAGCGCCGTTCGTTCGCGCTCGGCCTCGGAATGGCGTCGGGCTCGCTCGGACAGGTGCTGTTCTCGCCGTTCGGACAGGCGCTGATAGCGAACTACGGCTGGACGGCGGGACTCTACGGACTGGCGGCGTCGGTGCTGCTGATCGTGGTTCTGGTGTTCGCGCTGCCCGCGAGCGATCCGACCGCCGCGGACGAGGACACGGGGCAGAGTCTGCGCTCGGCGTTATTGGAGGCGCGCGCGCATCGCGGTTATGTGCTGCTGACGCTCGGATTTTTCGTGTGCGGTTTTCATGTCGCGTTTATCACGGTGCATTTTCCGGCGTATCTGCAGGATCTGGGAATGGGCGCGTCTATCGGGGCGTGGTCGCTGTCGCTGATCGGACTGTTTAACATCATCGGCTCGTTCGGCGCGGGGGTTGCGGGACAGTATTTCAGCAAGCGTCTGGGGTTGAGTTTCATTTATTTCGCGCGGACTCTGGCGATAGTGGCGCTGCTGGTGTTGCCGAAGACGGAGCCGGTGGTGCTGATGTTCGCGGGCGTGATGGGTTTGCTGTGGCTGTCGACGGTGCCGCTGACATCGGGGATAGTGCTGCAGGTGTTCGGCGTGAGGTATATGGCGACGCTGTTCGGGTTTGTGTTTTTCAGTCATCAGCTGGGAAGTTTTTCGGGCGTGTGGCTGGGCGGTTATCTGTATGATCGGACGGGTTCGTATGACGGGATGTGGCTGGCGGCGGTGGCGTTCGGGGTGCTGGCGACGGTGCTGCATCTGCCGATAGACGAGCGTCCTCTTGCGCGGTTGCGGCCGGCGGAAAATTAAAAACAATTAATTTAGGGACAATCGAAGCACGGCCTCTGGCATTAGTGGGAGTTTGACTAAGACATTCACAATAGCCGCTCAAGCGAACCGTACCAACTGATGCCCGCAGGCGCTGCCTGCAAAAAAATAAATTAAAAAGCAATTGGACTGTTTAAGGGGTCAAAATAATTTATTCTGTTAATTATTAATAGACAATTAATGGTGTCAATTAAATAAATTGTTTTCTCATTATTTTTTAATTTTTTTGGCGGCAGTGCCGCCAGCCATCTGCGGGTGCGGTTCGCTTGAGCGGCTATCGTGAATGTCTTAGTCAAACTCCCGCTAATGCCGGAGGCCGTTCGTCGCCTGATGCCGGAGGCGGTTCGCCGCTTCATTGCCAGCCGGCGCGGTCGTAAATGCGCTGCGCCAAAGCCTGATTGCGTCCGTAAACCGAAACATTGACCTCCTCCGTCCGATGAAGCCCGAGAACATCAAGAACCGGCGAAAGCGCGACACCGGCAACAACAGGATACTCGTTGTTCGCCTCCGCAAAAATCTCCTGCGCCCGGTCGCTCGCCAGAAATTCCAGAAAAGCCACCGCCTCCTCCCGATTCTTCGCCGACCGCAGCAGCGCGCCGCCGGAAATGTTGGCATGCACGCCGTCGCCCTCCTCGCCGAGCCAGAGCGGCACCAGCGCCGCCGCGACATCGTTGTCCGCCGCGCTTTCGGACGCCAGCAGCCGCGCGTAATAATAGTGATTGGCGATCGCGACTCCGCAGATGCCCTCGGCGGCGGCGCGCAACTGGTCGGTGTCGCCGCCCGCCGGCGGACGCGCGAAGTTCGCGACGACGCCCTGCGCCCAGCGCGCGGCGGCGTCTTCGCCGTCGCGCTCTATGAACGAGGCGAGCAGCGACAGATTGTAAATGTTGGACGAACTCCGCGCGCAGATCTGCTCCCTGTATTCGGGAAGGGCGAGGTCGCTCCATCGGCGCGGCGGCGCGGCGAGAACCCGCGGATTGTAAAACGCGATGCGGCTGCGCGTCGCGAATCCGAACCAGAGATTCTCAGGACTGCGAAGATGCGGCGGAATCCTCGCGTCAAGAACATCGGACACGACCGGCGCGAGCAGGTCAAGATTTCGCGCGCGCCAGAGATTGCCGGCGTCAACGGTGATGAAGAGGTCGGCGGGACTTTCGTCGCCTTCCAGGCGGAGCCTTTCGAGAAGGGCGCCGGTCTTGCCTTCAAGCGCGTTGACGGTGATGCCGGTCTGAGACTGGAAGAGATCGTAGAGCATCTGGTCGGCGGGGTAGTGTCTGCCGGTGTAGATGTTGAGGGTCTGCGCCCGGGCGGTATTTACGCCGAGAACAAGAACGGCGAGACCGGCGACGGCGACAGACTTAATAAGCCTGCCCCCGACGGACGCCGTGATGGTCGTTCGTCTCTTAATTAAAGAGAGAAACAATTTTAATTTGGCGGCAGTGCCGCCAGCCGTCTGCGGGTACAGTTCGCTTGAGCCGCTGTCGCGGCTAGTCTGGAGTCCGCGCCCACTAATGCCAGAGGTCGCACTCCGAAAAGTTCCGAAGAGCAAGCCTCCGGCATTAGTGGGAGTTTGACTCAGACATTCACGGCGCCGGCTCAAGCGAACCGCGCCAACTGATGCCTGCGGGCGCTGCCCGCAAAAAATTAAAATTTGACTTGTCATAGTCACGGTTCCCGCTCCTGCAAATAGCCCGTTATCCTCCACCTCCCTATCTTATTGCTAATGAAAGTCATTTGCAATAAGAAAAAAGCCGCCCCGAAATCGCCGTATACAGCCGAATTTCAGAATTCTTGCCCGAAGAGGCATAGAGGTATACACTGCGAAGCAATGTCCAGTCGCACAAAACCCGCGCCCGCCGAGGAGATCCCGTTCACCATAGACGGCAAGCCCGTCACGGCGCGCGCGAACGAAACAATATGGGAAACCGCGCGGCGTCACGGCGTTGAAATCCCGCACCTCTGTCACAGCGGCGAGAGCGGCTACCGCGCCGACGGCAACTGCCGGACATGCATGGTTGAGATCAAGGGCGAGCGCGTGCTGGCGGCGTCGTGCATTCGGCGTCCGACGGCGGGAATGGAAGTCCGTCTCGGCGACGAGCGCGCGCGCCGCAGCCGCGAACTTGTGTTTGAACTGCTGGTCGCGGATCAGCCGGCGCGCGAGATGTCGCCCGACCCCGACGGAGTTTTCTGGCGTCAGGCTGAAGGCGTCGGCGTGACGACGAGCCGTTTCCCGTCGCACGGCGAGATCGCCGCCGACCGCTCGCACACCGCGATGACCGTGCAACTCGGCGCCTGCATCAACTGCGGACTCTGCGTGCGCGCCTGCCGCGAGGTGCAGGTGAACGATGTCATCGGCATGGCGGGACGCGGACGCGGCTCGCGCGTCATTTTTGATCTTGGCGACGCGATGGGCGAGAGCAGTTGTGTGGCGTGCGGCGAGTGTGTGCAGGCGTGTCCGACGGGCGCGCTGATGGAGTCGCGGCTGGTCTCCGCCGAAGACGGACGCCGCGCCCTCACGCCCGAGCGCAGCGTGGATACGCTGTGTCCGTATTGCGGCGTGGGATGTCAGACGCGCGTCTACACGGCGAATGTCAATGGTCTCGGCGACGGTGACAAAAATAAAGGGGACAAAAACGGCGCCGCCGTTGTCGTCTCCGTCACTAACAAGGACGACAAAAATGGCGGCGGTGTTGTCGTCCCCTCTGTCAATGACGGTGACAGTGACGGTGACAAAAAAGGTGGCGACAAAAACAATGACGACAATGGCGGTGTTGTCGTCTCCGTCGCTAACAAGGACGACAAAAACGGCGGCGGTGTCGTTGTCCCCGTCAATGACGGCAACGGCGATGTCATTGAGCGAATCGTCAAGGTTGACGGACGCGACGGCCCCGCGAACGAAAATCGTCTCTGCGTCAAGGGAAGATTCGGCTTTGACTATGTGCATCACCGGCACCGTCTGCGGCGTCCGCTGATTCGCCTTGAGGACGCCGAGAAGTCCGCCGACATGGAGATTGACCCCGACAACCCCTTCACGCACTTCCGCGAAGCCTCCTGGGACGAAGCCCTGGACTTCGCCGCGCGCGGACTGACGCGCATCCGCGACAAGCACGGCGGCGACGCCCTCGCTGGATTCGGCTCGGCGAAGGCGAGCAACGAGGAGGCGTATCTCTTCCAGAAACTGGTGCGCCAGGGTTTCGGCAGCAACAATGTGGATCACTGCACGCGGCTGTGCCACGCGTCGTCGGTGGCGGCGCTGATGGAGGGCATCGGTTCGGGCGCGGTGACGGCGCCGTTCACCGCGGCGCTGGAGTCGGACTGCATCTTCGTGATCGGGGCGCGTCCGACGCAGAATCATCCGGTGGCGGCGACCTACCTGAAGGCGGCGGCGCGCGCCGGCGCGAAATTGATTCTTGCCGACCCGCGCGGTTCGGAGTTGTCGCGTCACGCGGCGTATGATCTGCGCTTTCGTCCCGGCAGTGATGTGGCGATGTTGAACGCGATGCTGCATGTGATCGTGGAAGAGGGTCTGACCGACGCGCAGTACATTCAGGCGCATACCGAGGGCTTCGCGGAATTGAAAAAGGCGCTGCGCGACTTTTCGCCCGAGGCGATGGAGTCGGTATGCGGCGTGAAGGCGGAGGTTTTGCGCGAGGTCGCGCGGCTGTATGCGCGCTCGGAGCGCTCCATTATTTTCTGGGGGATGGGCATCAGCCAGCACATTCACGGCACCGACAACGCGCGCTGTCTGATAGCGCTGGCGCTTTCTACCGGACAGATCGGACGCGCGGGCACGGGCTTGCATCCGCTGCGCGGACAGAACAATGTGCAGGGCGCGTCCGACGCCGGACTGATACCGATGGTGTATCCCGACTATCGTTCGGTCGCGGACGACTCGGTGCGCGCGGTGTTTGAGTCGGCGTGGGGTGTCGGGTTGAGTCCGTCGCCGGGGCTGACGGTGGTTGAGGTGGTGGAGGCGATTCTGGCGGGGGCGGTGCGCGGGATGTATATTCTGGGCGAAAATCCGGCGGTGTCGGATCCGGATCAGGCGCATGCGCGGGCGGCATTGGCGAAGTTGGAGCATCTGGCGGTGCAGGACATCTTCCTGACCGAGACCGCGTGGTTCGCGGATGTGGTGCTGCCGGCGTCGGCGCATGCGGAGAAGGTCGGCACTTATACGAACACGAATCGCCAGATACAGATGGGGCGGGCGGTTTTGCGTCCGCCGGGGGAGGCGCGCATGGACTGGGAACTGATTCAGGAGATGGCGCGGCGGACGGGCTTGTCGTGGGATTACGGGCATCCGCGCGAGGTGTATGCGGAGATGAGCGAACTGATGCCGTCGCTGGCGAACATCTCGTGGGAGCGATTGGAGCGCGAGGATTCGGTGACTTATCCGGCGGATTCGGAGGCGGGCGCCGGACGCGAGATATTGTTCGGCGAGGGTTTTCCGACGGCGAGCGGCCGCGGACGCTTTGTGGCGACGGAATTGGTCGCGCCCGCGGAGGTTCCGGATGTTGAGTATCCGATGGTTTTGACGACGGGCCGCTTGCTGGAGCATTGGCATACGGGGGCGATAACGCGGCGTTCGGGGGTTTTGGATGATCTGGAGCCTGAGGCGGTCGCGATGTTGAATCCGCGCGAGATGGAGGGTTTGGGGTTTGCGGCGGGCGATCGGGTGCGTATTGCGACGCGGCGCGGGAGTATAGAGATACTGTTGCGCGGGGATCGGCAGGTTCCTGAGGGAGTGATTTTTGTGCCGTTTTGTTTTGCGGAGGCGAGTGTGAATTTGCTGACGAATTCGGCGTTGGATCCGTACGGGAAGATTCCGGAGTTTAAGTATTGCGCGGCGCGCGTGGAGTCATTGGGCTGAGGGCTTTGTTTGACGGCGCCGATTTTTTTAAACTTCCCATGGAACGACCTCTGGCATTAGTGGGAGTTTGACTTAGACATTCACGATGCCGGCTCAAGCGAGCGATGCCAGCAGATGGGTGCGGGCTAGCCCGCAAAAAAATAAA